>NZ_JACSOG010000024.1:0-76154 GCF_014349195.1 Pseudoalteromonas sp. BZK2
TTTAGATTTCAATCAAACAGCAAGAAAAACAGTAAAGAACACGACAAACGTATTGTTTTTTAATATTGAAAATAGACATAGTGTTGAGTAAGTGAAATGCTGGCAGCACTAAAAAACGACTTGATAAGAAGACTGTTCGAATGAAGAAATCTGTATTATTTAATAGAACACTCAAATTTATCGGATATTGATTTTGGCAATCGATTTGGAACTTTAATGCTACAAATTTGCTTCAAAGAAGAACATGACTAACTATTGATTTAATTGGTAGCCCCTACAGGAATCGAACCTGTAACTGCCCCTTAGGAGGGGGCCGTTATATCCATTTAACTAAGAGGCCACTCAAAAGCTGAAGTAAAGCTTACAGAAAATTATAACGGTCTAAGGCTTTGGTAATCAAGAAAATAAACCAATCGACTTGTGAGTAAGCCGATTGGCAAAATGATGAAGTTAGTTAACGCTAGCCGTTGCTGATTGGATTGACTCATGTTTTAGCACAAAATATGGGATCACTTTTTGTGCGCTGGCAATAACCAACTTTGAGTTTAAATTAATTACTCGAGCATTTACTTCAACACCATTTGGGCGGTATATCAGCGTGCCTGTAAGTACATGACTAGCAATGCGGCGCTCAGCTAACTCTTCTACATCACGCGACATCACAAAATCACCACGTGAAGTCACACTAATGATATCCATCGCTTTAAAATCAACAACGCCAAAGCCGAATTTTTGCAGCTGGTGCATCATTGTTTCAGAGAGTTGATTACCAAGTTGAGAGCTGTTTTTTAGGCTCGCATCTAAATCAACAAAGCTAGTAATGGCTATTCCTAACTCGCTTTCTTGTTGCATGGTATCCACTAATTCAAGGGCCATTTGCTCGACATAATTAACAACGGTTTTATGATGTTGATAAGGCACAAATAAACGATGGTTAGCGTTATCCTGCTGCATATCTTTTTGCTCAAGCGCTTGCAGCATAGCAACATAATCGACTTGAGTACTTGCTGATGCAGGTGCACTTTGAGCGGTATTTTGCGGCTCTGCTGATTGCTCTGGCAGCAATTGGCAGCCAGAAAGCGCGAGCGTTAACGATGCGAAGACAAAACCTTTCATAGCTTACTCACTTGCTTGTTTAAGTGTAATACCATCACTACGGTTGGTGCTATCAAGGGCATCAACCACTGATTGTGGTATAAAGCCTTGCGCTGACCCTACAACTGCTTTGCTTGCTAAACCAACAATGCGGGCATTAACGAGCACACCACTTTGATGATTAACCAAAGTACCCGCCAATACATAATTGAAGTTTTGATCTTGGCTTAGCTCTAAATAATCACGACTGAAAACATAGTCACCACTTGGCGTGACACGCATATAATCAGTGGTTTTAAAATCAATGACAGGTACACCAAATGCATGAAGCTCATGAATGAAACTTTCAGCAATTTGATTACCTAGCAAATTCGTTGAGTTGTAATCTGCATCAAGGTATACAAAGCTTGAAACAGCAACCGGCGTGTTATCGCTAACATATTGCAAGTTTTCAACTAAGTCCTGCATGATGCCACGCACATAGTGATTAATATTTTTGCGCGTTGGTGCAGCGGTAAAGGTGCTGTTATTCATCACCGCCTGATTGGTTTGAAACACACTGTAGTTACTATGCGGCGCGGCAACTTCTCTTTGCGCAGCTAATTGAGGATCATTATCGTGTTGTGTTACATCACCAGTTAACATTGACGAGCAACCAAAGCCAAAAGGCAAACATAAAGTTAAAATTAAACGTTTCATTAAATGAGTTCCTCTTAATATTCGCTTCGATACAACTGGCCATCACGTTGCTGAACTTTTTCAGCGCCCCACATCACATTGATAGGGATCTCGGTGCTTGCTGCTGACACTATTCGCAGATCTTTGGTATTTACCAATCGGGCGTTAACTATGTAGGCATGTTGTTGCCGCGTTAGTGTGCCGGTAATAACAAAGTCAATATTCTGACGTTGACGCAAGGTATTTACATCACGACTAAGTACACTATCGGCCGATTGCTGCAAATTTAAAGTCTTTTCTAATCGATACTCTATGGTATGGAAACCAAGCTGAGTAAATTGCGTTAATAAACTTTCTTGAATTTGCTGACTCAAGCCACTGCCCTGATCTTCTGCTAAATCAGTACCTAAGCCATCAGCCATATAGAAACTGGTCACAGCAATACGTGCATTGCCTTTGTAAGGGCCTTGAATACGGCTCAGCTGACTACTTAGATCAGCAACGTATTGATGCACCGTATAAGGTGCCATCGGCGATTTTGGGGTTTCTCTAGGGGGCGCTTTTTGTGGCTTTTCAGTTAAGCTACAACCCACCAACACTA
Organism: Pseudoalteromonas sp. BZK2; assembly: GCF_014349195.1. Taxonomy (NCBI): domain Bacteria; kingdom Pseudomonadati; phylum Pseudomonadota; class Gammaproteobacteria; order Alteromonadales; family Pseudoalteromonadaceae; genus Pseudoalteromonas; species Pseudoalteromonas sp. BZK2. The sequence continues at coordinate 2,375 of NZ_JACSOG010000024.1, forward strand.
AAAAAACTGAATAAAATAACAGGCGCATAATTGCCATCCTCACTAAACTTAGTAAGTACAAAGCAATAATTATGCCTAAGTATTATTGTTGGTGAGATAAATCAAGCGGATTTTGCACATAGTGCGATACCAAGCATGCCACCCCGACAGATGCTAACTTTTTACAATCATTATCTGCTTGCTGCTTTTGTTGATATGCACCAATTTTCAAACGATGAAAAGTGCTGCCATTTACAGTTACTGACTCTACATTAGCAATAAACTGACCATGAAATAGTGCTGGCGCTTGTTTTTTAATTTCAGCAAGGCGAGCTGTTAGTCGAGGTAATTCTGTTACGGAAGCAAGTTGTAGTGCAAACTTAGCTTCAGGCTCCGCAATAAACTGAGGTGCGGTTACAGATGACTTTTTAATCTTTTCAGGCTCAGTTTGCTGCGCATTTAGCAAAGTAAGTTGTTCAGTGAGTAAGGTTAACTCACTTTCTATTGTCAGCAAGCGCTCAAGCTCTGGCTTCATCGCTTGGAATTGTTGATGCGACTGTCTCAGCTCTAGAAGCTCTTGTTTGCTAATTTTCACTAAGTTTTCTTCACTCACTTGTGGCTCTGATACGCTTTGGCAACCAAAGATAGGAGTAACCAGTAAAACTAACCATACTTTCTTCAGATTTTGAAAAGTCGTAAAAACCATAATTTACTCCTTGCTAGTGTTGAACATGCTGCTCTGTTACATGGCATTTAATTGCTTGTGATATTAGCTGCACACATTGCTGTTCAAGCTCGTTTGCAGATTGTGCGTCATAGCCAATCGCAAGCGTGTAGTGTGCATTTGCTTTATCGTGAATATAAAAAGCGTTTTTTAACCCTTGCTGTAACAAACGCTGTTTCACCAATGAGTAATACACCTTTAATATTTTCAGTGAATTAAACTTGCCAATACTCGCTATATATCCCTGGCGCTTTTCGAGTGGCCGCAAAGTAATGTCAACTCCCACCAGCACATCACCTTTGGGCGATAACTGTATTTTATGTGTTTGAGTACTAGTCAGTGATTTTTGTCCTTGGTACTGCTTATCTACAATCGCCTGATACTTACCGGGCTTAATATCAGTAAACAAGTAATAGCCATCATAAGCCGCTTGCGTAGTTGCTACATCATTACCTTGCTCATCCACTAAAGTAATTTGGGCATAAGGTTGAACATTAGCTCCTTGCTCTGTCTGCTGATAAACAGTGCCTTCTATTTCGCTGGCATTATTTACTGGGTAATCCATGTACTCAACAAAGCCTGCTCGTGGTGTTATGGAGAAACCATCGTGGGCGGGGATCATAAAAGGGTCAGCAAAACTGTCACGATCGAGCACTATATCTGTTGTGCGGTTAGCTGGCATAGCAGAAAGAATCGCGATCCCTTGTTCATCAGTAATCGCTTGGCGATAATTTTGTAAGCCTTTTACTTTAACACCCGCCAAGCCCTTCTCTGTACTGTCTTTAATACCATTATCATTTTCATCTAAAAACACATTAACCATTAAGCTACCTGTATTGGTCAATGTTCTGTTGCTCATAAATGGTTGATTATATTGGCTATCAAAACCAAAGCTAAATCGGCTATTTAAGCGAATTTGCCATTGGTCATTACTATCGTAATTAACATTACTGCTTAAGTTAATCCTGTCATTTTGCCACGTTAGTCCTAATTCTGCAGACTGAACATCGTAATCTAGAGAGTCCCTTATAGTTAACTCTGCTTGGAGACTCGGGCCTAAACTTCGGCTAAATTCAGCTTCATAACTTGCTATCTCACTCACTGGAGAAAGTCGATAATTAATACCAAACCGACTGTACACTCTGCCTAGTCGTGTTTGTAAACGCGTCATACCATCTACACTTTCTTGCCCGGCGCTTGGGTCTTGCCATTGCAATAAATTATTTATTGAGACGTTTGCATAGCTGTAATTTAAACGGTTATAAATTTGCTTTAAATCACCACTTTGTGCGTGTTGAACTAAAAAGTTGTTTTGATAATTAAGACGCCCAAAGTTGTTTTGCATCAGCTCACCAGACATATCAAATTGATAGCTTTTCAGCGTTATATCTCGACCATTCAGGTTATCTGTACGGTTCGTTGCGCTGAGTAGCAAAGACTGATCAGCCAGTTTAGTTCTTGTTGTTAATTTAAATTCTCTTTGTTGTTGATTGTTTTCTTCATATTCCAGATTAACTAATAACCTATCTAACAAGCTGAGATTCGTTCCTAGAGCAACATGGTATAACTCATCTTGCTCTTGCTTTTGCGCCATAAAGCCTGAGTACATAGCAACGTTATCACTCAATCCATATTGGTATCGCCCTGCAGCAACCCAGCCCTTGTTTGCACTATTACTGTAATTACCTAATAACTGCTTGCCTTGCTCTGAAACAGATAACTCATAGACTGCTTCCCCTTGTTCAAGCTGCGTACCATCAATGTAGTAATATTCTGTTTTTCGCTCTACTTGCCCTTGCGGACCATAAAAAATCAACTCAAAGTTATTTTCACCAAACAGTAAATCAACGTCAGCAAAAACATAGCGCCCATCCGCCAAGCTCAATTGCTGCTCAATTAAAATACCATTGCGGTATAATTCAACATCCCAACCTGGCTGTACTACACCAGTTAGATTCACTCGATTATTATTAACTGCTTGCCCAAGTTGATAATTCGAAATTTTAACTCCGCGCCCGTACTGGTTGTTATAACGGCTGCCAACTTGCGTAGCTGTGACATCACCTACCTCAATAAGACTTGCAGCAAGTGGACCTAACAGCTGATTATTCACATCTTGCTTGGAGAAAGTTAGTCTTGAGTTATTCAATAAATCACTTTCACGGCCCGATAAAAAGTATTCCATAGTAAGGTATGCAAAATCTTGCGAGCCAAGTAATGAGTAACTTGCCTGACTACCATCATTATCTTGGGTATAGTTCAATTGTAAGTCAGCCACAGGGACAGATAAGGCCTGATATGGGCTTGGTTTCCAAGGTAAAGTTGCTTGCTTTTGAGTACTATAGCTTTGTAGTTGTTTTTTATGTCGCTGCGCTTGGGCGTCAACCGGATAAACAGACTCAGTTTCAATATACAGCTCTAAGCTTGCGTAATCAGAGCGATGCTGAAATTCTAAAGCCTCAGCGAGTACTGCTGCCTCTATATAAATATCATCATCAACACTAATTTGTTGTTCTGTAAGCTGCCACTTTTTTGTATCTGTAATCAACTGTTTTTGAGCTGTTAATTGAAAGGTTTTATTGGTGTTAATGAACCAACCTTCGGCCCTCTCGGCTGATATATCGACATTAATTGCAAGCTGTAAAATATCAACTAGCCCCGAAACGCCAAGCAATATGTCTTGATCAGACTTAAGGGCAAACAACTCACCTAAATAATTTTCATTTAAATAAATTGAAAATAGCAAAAATTCCCCAGTGGCAATTCGTTGCTGAGCGTCTAAGGTATCTGCAGAATGATTAACAGCAGGTATATGCTTAGATTGTGGAGCGTAAAGCTGTTCGCCATTTAGCTTAGCTCTTATGGCATTGACTCTAGCTAGTACATCCTCTGTACTCACAGTCGAATTAGCAACGCTGATAGGACTTAATAGCATAAGCCCTAACGCAAATAAGCGATTCATAAATTTTTTCGAATTAATCCCTAATGTCGAATAGGCAATGAATATGAGCCAAAATCGACGCCTTCATACTCATCGGCACCTTGATATTTAAGCTCAATGTTCCCTTGTTTTGGCAACTGTTTACCAGAGAATAAATCTAACAACACAGTCGCTTGTTCAATTTCAGGGTATAGGCTTAGATTCCCGATTTCTGCGATTTTTTCTTGTTTACCTGCAGAATTAGTAATATACGCGCTAAGTCGACCGTAACTACTAAAACCTTGTTGTTCAGTTAATTTAACGGCAATTTTTGGTTTTTTGTTTAGAGAATCTTCAACTATTTCTGCAGTTTGAAATGCAACTTTTGGCAGCTCACCTTGTTCACGATATACAACTGGAATACTAAAACTCAAAATCATATTCACTTTAAGTCCAGCCTTAGCTGCCTTATCTTCATTTGGTAAGGCTTGAAATAGTAAATGGGAACGATATTCCCCTTTAGCCAAATCCTTAGGCTTTCTAATTGCTATTTTAATCGTTTGCCTTTCGCCAGGTGCTAAGCGAATTTGCTTTGGTGATAAGCGTGCCATAGGAGAAAGGCTCGTGGTTACTGGCTCACTCAATGTTTGATAGCCCCCACCAGGTAGCGCTAATTTTTCGCTCCATACCACGCGGTATGTACGGTACTCTTCTGAGCTATTAATGACGGTGACTTTTGCGCTTCGTTGGCGCTCATCAAATGAAACCCGCGTTGGTGAAATAAGTAAGTTTGCCGTTGCATATTGACTGAAAAAAACAAAAAGAAGTCCACATAAAAGACGTTTTGCGAACATATCTATCCTTAGTAATCGACTGATATTTCTAAATAAGTTGTAGAAGAATACTGACCATCAGCGTATGGTTTAGCGCTACGGTCTGTCGTTAAAATACCGCCAATAAATACTTTTGCTTCACCAAATTCATTGGTAATCACATATTTAGGAAAACCATTAAGGCGTACAGAAAATCCAGCACTCGAGTTGCCATCGATATCATGTGTTAAGTCAACTGGGGCAACTAGATTCATAGTTAGCTGAGTTCTAGCTGGAAAGTCAGTAAGTAATAATTCTGCAGGGCGGCCATTTTTAAGAACATAAACCGAGCCCTGCGTATTGATACTGCCATCATCTTTGACGATTACAGAGCTGGTATTTGTATTAGCTAGAATAACTAGAGTACCAAAATCAAGCGCTTGTTGCTCTGTGCTCGCAGCCTGTAAGGGTGTTGAGAACACACAAAATAAAACAGTAGCTAAAAGCAAAAAGCGCATGACTAATTACCTAGTATTATTAGTAAGCAACTTCTAATTGGAAAGTGCCGGTATACTCAACATCACGATAAGGCTCAGATGACGCCGAATTTGAGGTAGATAAATTGGCACCAATGTTAAACTCAACACTGCCGTCTGCATCTGCTGTTAAGTTTGGGCTGCCTGGAAGGTAATAAGCATTTGCATTTGGGCCTGAAGTAATAAAATACTTCCATTCATCAACAATAAAGTTTGGCTCATTTAAACCTTGTCCATCAGAAGCTAAAATATTAGCTGTAGGATCAGTAATCGACAAACGCGCATTAGGCACCGCTTCCGATACCGTAAATGAAGCAGGAGACCCTTGCTCAATAATTGAAATAATCGCAGGAGATGCATCTGTTCTTGTTGAAACAGGGCTTGCATCAGGTTCTGGGTTAATTGTTAAAACAGCTTGCGCAGCACCTGAAGGATCGGCTACGGCACGAATAGTACCAAAATTTAGATCATTTCCTTTTGTTAAAACAACTGAGTTTTGAACCTTTACTGTTGCACTGAAAGATTCAGTAGTGGCATAAGAATAAAAAGCAGAAAATGCTAATGAGCATGCAATTAAAGAAAGAGGTAATTTCATATTAAGTCCTTATAAATAAATGGCTAAGCCATTTTGCTGTATCTTAAGCTTTATCGACCTCTAGAACAAATACTTTAAGGTTAATCCCCTAATTTCCAAGAGGAAAGATACTTATAGCATCTCCCCAATAAAAGGGGCTGTCACACAAGTTTGCCCCATTCTTTTGGCTATCTCACAAAAAGCTGTCGCCTGAGTATAATTTACAAATGGACCTGCTCGTAATCCATACAAGGTTACCCCTTTTTGCTCACGAGTTTTAAAGCGAAAATCTAGGTCATTTAAAACAGCAGGATAATCACGTTTAAGGTTCAAGACCTGATGTCTGACCTTTTTCGGCGTTAAATATAAGCCTAATTGCACACCTGCTTCTGCTGCTTTGTTTGCAGCAATAATCGTTTCTAATGAGTCGATTGATGATGATTGCTGAGATTGTATTTGCTCACTTTGGTGATAGATCACATCATTTTGCGGCTCAAATGCCGATGGTTGTGCAGTTAAATCACTATTAGCCGAAAGTACCTCGATTAACAACGCAAGGTCTTTTTCCATTGCAGCAAGACGTTCAATGCTAGGCTGTTGATTTTGCCACTCGGCAGCAAATTGCTGTACCTGCTGTTCAGTATAAACAGGCTGGCTTTGTTCTTGGCTCATCATACATGCTGTTAAAGCAGTCAAGCAGATGGTTAACAATAAATATTTAGAGAAAAAAGAAAAATGCATGGTGACGTCAATTCTAAAAAACAGACTTAAATATTAGCAATAAAAATGCCACCTTTAGAGTGAATATTTGACGCTAAAAATAAATTCGATTATCTGTGTATTTACTAACCCAACAATCAATACCTTGTCGCTTAATAGCCGCGCAGTCAGCTTTCGCATTTTTTAAATACTTATAGCCTCCAAACTTTAAGCGGTAGAAAGTTCTATCATGCACGTCTGCAACTTCAACATTCAAAATTGGTTTACCTTGAAAAATACTAGGCGCTTGTTTTGCCATTTTATGAAAGGTGACTTCTATTGCGGTCTCAGAGCTAACTGATGCTAACTGTAACGCAAAAGTATAATTAGGTTTTGTAGGTGCTAATATAGCAGCAGTGGCTAGGGTATTTTTTTGTGTAGCCGTTGATTGAAGCTCAGAACTAGTTTTTACATTAATTTGAAAAATAGGATCGATTAAGCGAAGTGCAAAACTTTGCATAGAATTAACGGTAGAGCTTAGCAGCAGCTCATTACTGCAACCAGAAACAGTTAATAACACCATTAGGTATATACTGCAGCGAAAAGGCTTGAAGTAATCTTTCATAATCAGGATTCTTAAACGTACCGTTAAAAATTTGCTTCTTACTTTGAAGAAGACTATCTGTTAGTACTTACCTGTACATCAAAAGCTAAAAGATAATTTAAGATATTTAAAATAAACACTAACATTATGTTTTTATTATAATTTCAGTTTAGTGCTTTAATTCGCTGCAAATCATGTTGTCAGTAAAAAGTAGCTTTATAACATAAACAATTTGCAGCAAAATTATTAATGCTTTTCATTACTCAGTTAACTAACTGAATTAGAGCAATTAATCACCATACTCATCTTAACAACCCTATAAGACAAAGGTATATCAGAAAAGTCCCTAATTTGTTAATAATCAACAATTGTCAGCTGCTTGTAAATAACAAAAAAGTGCCATATAGGCACTTTTTTAACATAATTTATTACTAAGTAAATAGAATTGGTTATTTAACCAACGACTTTATGAAGTCGCTCAATTCAACTTTGAATTCCTCACGTCGTAAAGCAAATTCAACGATGGCTTTTAAATAACCAATTTTGCTACCACAGTCATGGCTTTTACCTTTCATAGAGTATGCATCAACCGTTTCTTTTTCCATTAGCATGGCTATGGCATCGGTTAATTGAATTTCATCACCTGCCCCAGCTGGAGTTTTTGCTAGTAATGGCCAAATATTTTTGCTCAGTACATAGCGACCCACAACAGCAAGATTTGATGGAGCTTGATCAATAGGAGGCTTTTCAACCATATTCAAAATTGCGGCGCTTTCACCTTGATTGATTGTTACATCACCTAAGTCTACTACACCGAACTTGTCTACTTCGTTTTGCGGCACAGGCTCAACCATAATTTGGCTCTCACCGGTGGTTTCAAAACGCTGGATCATTTCAGCTAAGTTATCTTTTTTAAGATCGCTCGCCACATCATCGATGATCACATCCGGTAAGATAACAACAAACGGTTCATTACCTATAATAGGCGCCGCACAATTTATCGCATGACCAAGGCCTTTCGCTTCACCTTGACGAACGTGGATAATAGTCACATCTTTCGGGCAGATTGACTGTACTTCAGCAAGTAACTGACGTTTCACACGCTTTTCAAGTGTGGCTTCTAACTCAAAACTGGTATCAAAGTGGTTTTCAATTGAGTTTTTACTTGAATGCGTTACTAAAACAATTTCTTTAATTCCGGCTGAAATTGCTTCATTTACAACGTACTGAATCAACGGGCGGTCAACAATAGGAAGCATTTCTTTAGGGATTGCTTTTGTTGCAGGTAACATACGCGTGCCAAGGCCAGCAACTGGGATCACTGCTTTCATTGATTTCTCCTTAAATTTTATTGTTCTTAAACTGAAAACGGATACTTAATTGCATCGTGACACTGATAACCTACTACTTCAAAATCATCTTTTGTAACCCAGCTTTCAATGTCTTCTAATGATTTAATATTTGGGTTTATTTTTAATTCTGGCGACGCGAAAGGCTCTCGCTTGAGTTGTACATCACGCATCAACTCAAGTTGGTTTTCATAAATATGCGCATTCGCTATTTTATGATACGCCTTACCCGGTTTATGTCCGGTTATTTGTGCAACTAAAGCAAGTAACACAAAACATTGAATTTGATTAAAGTTCAGACCCAGCGGCACATCACAGCTACGTTGGTATGATGTCAAGTATAGAGTATCGCCTAACAGAGAAAAGGTATGTGTGTGCATACAAGGGCGTAAACAACCTAGCTCAAATTCACCTGGATTATAAAAAGTGACGATTTCACCGCGATCATCAATTCCTTTCGATAAGTTATCGATAACTTTTTTAAGCTGATCAAGGTGGCTACCATCAGGGCGTTGCCAACTGCGCCCTTGAACACCATACACACGGCCCATATCATCCTCACCACGACGATGCGGATTTTCAAGCCACGCTTTGTTCTCGTTCGCGTTGGCATTCCAAGTCATACAGCCGATATCACGAAACTGTGCAGCGCTGTCGTAACCACGTAAATAACCCAGTAACTCCGCTATCGCCGCTTTGTAAAAGCTCTTTCGCGTGGTGATGAGCGGAAACTTGTTATTTGCCACATCATATTCAAGATCGGCATTAATTACGGTTAAACATTTGGTTCCTGTGCGTTTGTTCTCAACCCACACACCTTCGTCAACAATACGCTGACATAAATCTAAATACTGTTTCATTGATTTGCTCTTGTTATGCTTTGCTTGCCACGCTTTGCTGCGGCTTTTTATAGGCCCATATTAACAAACCAAGGCCACCAATTACCATCGGCAATGACAGTATTTGACCCATAGAGATAACGCCTGCAAATAAACCTAAATGAGCATCTGGTTCACGGAAGTATTCAACAATAAACCTAAACGTACCATAGCCAAGTAAGAACACCCCAGCAACACTTCCCGCTGGACGAGGCTTTTTGATAAACCATTGTAAGATTAAGAACAGCACTAAACCTTCTAAAAAGGCTTCGTATAATTGGGATGGGTGACGAGGCTCTGGGCCACCTGTAGGAAAAACAAATGCCCAAGGTACATCTGTCACTCGGCCCCATAGTTCGCCATTAATAAAGTTACCAATACGTCCGGCTAATAAACCAAGCGGCACAAGTGGCACTACAAAGTCACCTACCTCAAACAATGATTTTTTACGGGTCCAAGCAAAGATTGCAATAGCTGTAATGACACCCAGGGTGCCACCATGGAACGACATACCACCTTGGTCAATTCTGAATAAATACAGTGGGTTTTCGATAAAGTAGCTGAACTGATAAAACAATACATAACCAATACGGCCACCGAGTATTACCCCGAGCATGCCGTAAAATAATAAGTCACTGACTTGTTCTTTTGTCCAACCTGAGTTTGGTTTTGCTGCTTGGCGATTAGCAAGCCACATAGCCAAAGCAAAACCAATTAAATACATTAAACCGTACCAACGTACGCTGAGCGGGCCTACCGAAAAAATAACCGGATCGATATCTGGAAATTGAAGAGCCATAAAAATAAAAACCTTTAACTAAACACCATTTTAAGCGCAATTATGACAAGTAATAGCGCGAATACTTTTTTTATTGTTGCCACAGGCAAGTAATGCGTGGCTTTGGCACCTATAGGCGCAATGAGCGACGAGGTAACCACAATCCCCACTAACGCAGGTAAATACACAAATCCGGCAAATCCATCACTGAAAGATGTTAATTGCCAGCCAGCAGATACGTAACCCACCGAGCCAAACAGCGCAATGACAATACCACAAGCAGCAGCACAACCAATGGCCTTTTTAATATCAACGGAAAAATAATGCAGTAGCGGCACAATAAGCGCCCCACCACCAATACCAATTAGTCCTGAAAGTGCCCCCATTATGGCACATAAAAAGCCAAGAATAGGCCCTGATGGAAGCGGCTTTTCACTGGCGGCTTTTTTACGTGTCGATAACACCATTCTAAGTGCGATAAACACCACGCTACCGGCAAAAACAAGGCGCAGCAGTTGCTCAGGAATAAAGCTTGCTGCAAAGCCACTGATCAATGCGCCTAGGCCAACGCCAGTCATAACCCAAGGAGCAATTTCCCATGGCACGTTAGCATTACGATGATGAGCAAAGGCTGAAGACGTCGAGGTAAAAATAATGGATGCTAACGAGGTTGCTATCGCGATAACTAATACATGGCTTGGGTCGGCAACATTGAACGACACTAATAGCGCACTAAGTACCGGCACGATAATCAGACCGCCACCAATGCCTAATAAGCCTGCTAAAAATCCAACCACGCTGCCCAAAATTGCGCAGTACACCATTAAAAGTATTACATCATGCATAGCACACTCATATATTCAATTTGTTATATACATATACTAAACTAATATATATACCCAAACCACCTCAAGATGCGAGTTTCAGTTGGAATTAAAAGCGATTTAGGCAAGGCATTGATTGCATGTAATAGTGGTTCTATTGTTAAAATCAATAACGCAGTATAAATCGCTTTTAAACCAACCCTTTGGGCGTTTCACAGGCACTTACTCTCATCGTTGTTACTTCTTAAAAGGAACTGCCATTGTTGCACAGTAACGCCTTGATATTAAGCACCTGTGAAACGCTGAATTCTACATCTTGAGGTGGCTTGGGTATAAGTGCTTCACAGCACAATTTTCCCTCATGCTTGACCTTGGCTTGGGGTGTAAAATAGCTCACCGAGTTGATGTTCAATCATAAAGTTACGCGTTAACCTAAGTACATGTTTTGCAGTGGGTTGTAATAAACACTCAGCAAGTAACTTTTCCATATCACTGACATTTAATCGTCTAAGCACAAACTTAATTTTACTAATCGAAGCAAAGTTCATACTCAAGCTTCGATAACCCATTGCAATAAGCAGTAATGCGCCTTCTGGATCGCCGCCTAACTCACCACACAAGCTAAATGGCAGCTCATGTTGCTGACACTCCTGTGCTATTTTTAACAACACTCTAAGAACACTTGGGTGATAAGGATTAAATAGCTCAGCAACGCGGGCATTAGAGCGGTCAACTGCCAGCATATACTGGGTTAAATCGTTGCTACCTACAGAGCAAAAATCGACTTTTTGCGACCACTCTTCAAGCATAAATACACTTGAAGGTACTTCTAACATCACCCCGATTTCAGGGCGCTCAATGGCTTGTTCGGGGTATTGCTCACTTAACTCAAAATAGGCTTGTTCGAGCAGCTTTAAAGATTCATCGACTTCTTCTGAGCCACTGATCATCGGCAGCATAATTTTTAAATTCCCCAAACCAATGTTGGCTTTTAACATCGCCTTGAGTTGATCTAAAAATAGCTCGGGGTGATCTAAGGTCACACGAATACCACGCCAACCTAAAAATGGGTTTTCTTCGGTTATATTGAAGTAATCTAAAACTTTATCACCACCAATATCGAGTGTACGCATCACCACAGGATTAGGGTGGTAACTCGTTAGCACTTCGCGATACCAGTTTTCTTGTTCTGACTGTGAAGGAAATTGGCCTTTTTGCATAAACCAGGCTTCGGTGCGATAAAGACCTACCCCATCGCAAAATGGCTTATTGTCATGCTCGGTATTTAATTCAAGACCCGCGTTTAGTAACAAGCTAATGTGTTCGCCATCTTTAGTGACGGCATCTAGGTTTTGCTCTGCAACAAAACGGTCGTTCAATAAGGCTTCTTGATATTTAAGCTGACTGTATTCCTCTTGCAGCATTTGTGAAGGAGAAATATATAAACGCCCTGCATAGGCGTCTAATATCATTTGCTTGCCTTCAAACTGCAATAACGGCACATCTTCAATGCCCCAAATTGCTGGGATCCCCATAGCACGAGTTAAAATTGAAGCATGGCTATTTGCCGCACCATTAACACTCACAACCCCAGCAAGGTGGCCTTTAGGTACTTCAGCGAGCATTGCGGGGGTTAGTGTACCGGCAATTAAAATAGTGTCTTTAGGGTAAGGTTTTGCCGCATGCTCAGTATTAACTAAGTGATGTAAAACCCGTAAACCAATATCTTTAACATCAACAGCGCGCTCTTTAATATAAGGGTCTTGCATAGCATTGAATTGAGTCACCAATTTCTCAATAACAATTTTCAGAGCACTTTTGGCGTTCCATCCTTGTTTTAATTGCGCTTCAACATTTTGACCAAGACTCTTTGCATCGAGTAACTGCTGATAAACATCAAATACAGCAAGTGCCTCTTGTGGAATGGAGTCACTCAGTGTCATAGATAAGGTATTAAACTCGTTACGCGTTGCAGCAACCGCTTGTGTAAATAGCTTGCGCTGGGTGCTCACATCGTCGTCTTTTTGCAGTTCTATAGAGCTAAAGTCAAGTTTAGGGATCACTACAAAGGCTTCGCCTATGGCAATACCCGGCGCACTTGATACCCCTTTTAATACTGAGGTTTGGTGTGAAAACTCATCGACACGTAATATTTCTTTTATTTCTGCATGCGCTAACTGAGAAGCTAGCTGGGCCGAGAGCGTAATTAAGAATGACTCTTCGTCAGGGCTAAAAACACGGGCTAGTTTTTGTTGAACAACAATAACGCCTAAAACCTTTTTCTGATGCACGACTGGCACTGATAAAAACGCGTTGTAGCCTTCTTCATTAACTTCAGGTGAGAGTTTAAAACGAGGGTGAGATTTAGCAAAAGCTATATTAATGGGCTCTTCACGCTGAGCAACAAGGCCAACGAGACCTTCGGTAAAACCTATACGGAACTTACCCACGGCATCTGGGTTGAGGCCTTGGGTGGCCATCAAAACAAAGTTATCTTGGCTATAGTCGGCAAAATAAATCGAGCAGCACTGTGTTTGCATGGCATCTTTTACCATTTGCACAAAACACCCCAGCGCACTGTTTAAGTCCGCCTGTTGCGACACTGCCTCAGCAATTGATCTGAGCGTGGCTAACATGATGCTGCTCCTTTGATTTAAATAAGGTTGCCCCTATCGTTTATGTCGCCAATGATCTTTGTGTTGCTCTCGTTTATTAAACGGCATTGCAAACGGAGCAAACTCTTTCATTACTCGACGATATACATCGCGCTTAAACGAAACAACTTGCCTAACCGGATACCAATAACTCACCCATCGCCAATCATCAAACTCGGGGTGATGAGTTTTAAGTAAATTTACATCTTCATCTTTGCAACGAAGTTTCAGTAAAAACCATTTTTGTTTTTGCCCAATGCACACAGGACTTGAGTCTCTGCGAATTAAACGCTTGGGTAATTTATAGCGTAACCAATGTTTAGAACTTGCGACGATCTCAACGTCTTCAGGAAGCAAGCCCACTTCTTCGTGTAATTCTCTGTACATGGTTTGCTCAGCAGTTTCGCCGTCATCCACACCACCTTGGGGAAATTGCCAAGAGTGTTGACCATAGCGACGAGCCCAAAATACTTGTCCCTGATTATTGCAAATTACAATTCCGACATTGGCACGAAAACCTTCGGCATCAATCACCTTAGTGCCTCATTTGTAAGTCGATTTTTATTGATTGTTCCACATAACCTGCGATACAGCAAACACTTTACACCTAAGCCTAAATTAGATTGAAAAATTATTTTTTAACAAACATGTTTAATCAAGGTGTTACGAAGTAATTATCATAAAAATGTGCTGTTTGATTAAAATAACTATTTACAACCGTATTTTTATCACCTTACCCACAGCTTGTGCATAACTTTTGTAAATCATGCCTAAATTGCAAACAAATCCACAATACACAGTTAAAATATCCACTTTCTCCACAGAAACTGTGGATAAACATGTTTATATATCTGTATTTATACAAACAACTGATTAATTAATGAAATAGAAACACTGTACAAAAACAGCAAAATAGATAAATATCAATTAGTTAGATTATGACACCGAAAAATAAAACTGATTATTTTTAGCCCACACTTAACGTGCGCAAAAAACACCCAAACACAAAGATATCCACTAAGGCGCGCATTTGCTATCATGAACCGGATAAATAGACAATCAAATAAACGCCTTATGCGACCTATAAAACCAGCCTCAGTAAACGAATTAATGCAACGTGTTGATACTATTGCTGGCCTCACCCTAGGGCAGCTAGCCGAGCAATATCAGTTCAAAACCCCTGACGATTTACTTCGTGAAAAAGGCTGGACCGGGCAACTTATTGAATATGTACTTGGCGCAACGGCAGGTTCAAAACCAACACCTGATTTTGAAGAGTTAGGTATTGAGCTAAAAACCTTGCCGATTTCATTTAAAGGCAAACCTCTCGAAACAACCTTTGTTTCGGTAACGCCGCTATTAAATGTTACAGGAATGACTTGGCAGCAAAGCACGGTTCGTAAAAAGTTGAATCATGTTTTATGGCTACCGATTTTAGGCGAACGTGAGATACTGCCTTTTCACCGTACCATAGGCAGTGGCTTTTTATGGCAGCCAAGTGCAGAGCAAGATGCCCTTTTACAGCGTGATTGGGAAGAACAAATGGAGCTAATCGCCCTTGGGCGCGTAGATGAAATTTCGGGTCATTTAGGTGATGTAATGCAAATAAGGCCAAAAGCAGCCAATAGCAAAGCACTGACTGATGCAATTGGCCCGAATGGCCAGATAGTACAAACCTTACCTCGCGGCTTTTATCTAAAAACCAGCTTTACCGGCGAGATCCTAAAACAACAATTTCAGCTATAAAAAAACCTCCCGAAGAAGGTTTTTAAGGTCTTGATGAGCTAAAAGCCAGATTACTGACCTTTAACCTCTTTAAGACCATTGTAAGGTGCTTTCTCACCTAATACTTCTTCAATGCGAAGTAATTGGTTGTACTTAGCAATACGGTCAGAACGGCTTAATGAACCCGTTTTGATTTGACCCGCTGCAGTACCTACTGCTAAATCAGCAATTGTCGCATCTTCAGTTTCACCTGAACGGTGTGAGATAACAGCTGTGAAGCCAGCGTCTTTAGCCATTTTGATAGCAGCAAGCGTTTCAGTTAATGAACCGATTTGGTTGAACTTGATTAGGATTGAGTTAGCAATACCGTTATCAATACCACGCTTTAAGATCTTTGTGTTAGTTACGAAAAGATCATCACCTACTAATTGTACTTTGTCGCCAATTAGTTGTGTTTGGTGTGCGAAACCATCCCAATCAGACTCATCTAAGCCGTCTTCAATTGAAACAATTGGGTATTGCTCTGTAAGGCCTTTAAGGAAGTGGTTGAATTCTTCAGAAGTGAATTTTTTACCTTCGCCTTTAAGATCGTAGATATTCGCTTCTTTGTCGTAGAACTCAGATGCCGCACAGTCTAGAGCTAGAGTGATATCTTTACCAAGCTCATAACCTGCATTTGCAACAGCGACCTTGATTGCAGCAAGTGCCGCTTCGTTTGATTCAAGGTTAGGAGCAAAACCACCTTCATCACCTACTGATGTAGAGTGACCTTCAGCTTTAAGTACTTTTGCTAGGCTGTGGAAAACTTCAGCGCCCATGCGTAACGCTTCACGGAAGTTTGTAGCGCCAACTGGCTGGATCATGAACTCTTGAATATCAACAGAGTTATCAGCGTGCTCACCACCGTTGATGATGTTCATCATAGGTAATGGCATTGAGTAAACACCTGGTGTGCCGTTTAAGTCTGCAATGTGCTCATAAAGCTCAACGCCTTTAGAGTTAGCAGCCGCTTTAGCTGTTGCTAAAGACACAGCTAAGATAGCATTTGCACCTAGTTTTTCTTTGTTTTCAGTACCATCTAAGTCAAGCATTACTTGGTCAACCGCTTTTTGATCCACTGCGTTTTGACCTTTAAGCGCTTCAGCGATTTCGTTATTGATATAGCCTACTGCTTTTAAAACACCTTTACCTAGGTAACGTGCTTTATCACCATCACGTAATTCAAGCGCTTCGCGAGTACCTGTTGATGCACCAGAAGGTGCTGCAGCACGGCCCCATGAACCATCAGCTAAATGTACATCAGCTTCAACAGTTGGGTTACCACGCGAGTCCATGATTTCGCGACCAATCACTTTTACGATTTCTGACATCTTGATTCCTCTTTTCCCGAAAATGGTGAGTTAGTGCCAGCTTTATTGTTGCTGGCTTTTTAAAACAAATAAGCCGTGCATATAGCACGGCCTATTTAAATTACGATGACGCTTTTTGGTGAGTGTGTGCAGCTGCAACAAACCCTTCAAACAGCGGGTGACCATCACGTGGCGTTGACGTAAATTCCGGATGGAATTGCGCGGCAATAAACCAAGGGTGATCTTTATTCTCGATGATTTCGACTAGTTTCTTATCTTCAGATAAACCAGTGAAACTTAAGCCAGCTTTTTCAAGCTGCTCTACAAAGTGGTTATTCACTTCATAACGGTGACGGTGACGTTCAACTATTTCGTCACTTCCGTATACTTCGCTTACTTTTGAACCTGGTGTTAAGTGACACTTCTGTGCACCTAAACGCATAGTGCCACCAAGGTCAGATTGCTCATCACGGATTTCAACGTTACCGTCAGCATCTTGCCACTCTGTGATTAAACCAACAACTGGGTGCGCAGAGTTTGCGTTAAACTCAGTTGAGTTTGCATCTTCAAGGCCTGCAACGTTACGCGCATATTCAATAAGCGCTACTTGCATACCTAAACAAATGCCTAAGTAAGGAACTTTGTTTTCACGTGCATATTTAGCCGCTAAGATCTTACCTTCAACACCACGGCCGCCGAAGCCACCTGGTACTAAGATAGCATCAAGGTGAGATAATAACTCAGTACCTTTGCTTTCTAAGTCTTGTGAATCAACATATTCGATGTTCACAGTTAAACGGTTTTTCAGACCCGCATGCTTTAATGCTTCGTTTACTGATTTATATGCATCTGGTAGTTCTATGTACTTACCAACCATACCAATTGTCACTTCACCTGTCGGGTTAGACTCTTGATATAACACTTGTTCCCACTCAGATAAATCTGCTTCTGGGCACTCAAGGTAGAAACGACGACATACGAAGTTATCTAATTCTTGTGACTTAAGTAACGCAGGAATCTTATAGATGCTTTCTACGTCTGGTAATGAAATAACGGCTTTCTCTTCAACGTTAGTGAAAAGTGCAATCTTCGCACGCTCGTTATTTGGTAATTTACGATCAGAACGACAGATCAAGATATCAGGTTGGATACCAATCGAACGTAATTCTTTTACTGAATGTTGTGTTGGCTTAGTTTTAACTTCACCTGCAGGGCCTAAGAATGGCACTAGCGTTAGGTGGATAAACAATGCGCGCTCACGGCCAATTTCAGTGCCAAGCTGACGAATTGCTTCTAAGAATGGTTGTGACTCGATGTCACCAACTGTACCGCCAATTTCAACGATTGCTACATCGCGACCTTCAGCACCGTCGTATACACGTTGCTTAATGTCGTTTGTGATGTGTGGAATAACCTGAATTGTTGCACCAAGGTACTCACCACGACGCTCACGTCGTAATACATCTTCATAAACACGACCTTGTGTGAAGTTGTTGCGGCTAGTCATCTTGGTACGGATGAAACGCTCATAGTGACCTAAGTCAAGGTCAGTCTCTGCACCGTCTTCAGTTACAAATACTTCACCGTGTTGAATTGGGCTCATAGTGCCTGGGTCAACGTTAATGTAAGGATCCAGCTTTAAAATAGTCACGTTAAGACCACGTGCTTCTAAAATAGCGGCTAATGACGCTGCTGCAATACCCTTACCCAACGAAGAAACAACCCCGCCAGTTACGAAGATAAATTTTGTACTCATGCGAACCCTAGAATATCAGGAATTAAAAGGAATAATATAGAATCAAGACGGGGCGATATTGTAGCAAAGGGACTGCTATCAATCCAGATAAAATTAGCAAATAAGTGCACAAAAAACGAGCTTGGTTACGCTGTCCCTAAGCCGTATCATAACTTACTTAGTTTGCCTGCTTTTTAATGGCTTCCCATGCGTTGTCCATTTCTTCGAGGCTAGCCGTCTCTAAACTTTGACCACGTTCACCTAAGTAAGCAGCCACTTTTTCAAAGCGTGACGCGAACTTAGCATTGGCACTTCGTAATAATTGCTCAGGGTCACGTTTAATATGACGGGCTACATTTACCGTTGCAAAAAGTAAATCACCCAGCTCCTCTGCACTATGATCAGAGTTAGGATCATGAGCCAGTGCTTCTTTAACTTCGTCTACTTCTTCAGCAACTTTATCGAGTGCCCCATGATAACTTGGCCAATCAAACCCTAGGCTTGCTACGCGCTGTTGAATCTTCTTCGCTTTTGATAAGCCCGGCATCGCATCAGGAATATCTTGCCATAAACTCATTTGTGGAGAGGCGGTTTTTTCTGCTCGCTCTTGTGCTTTAATAGCTTGCCACTGCGCTGAAAGCTCAGCGTCAGTCAGCTCACTTTGCTTTGCAAAGACATGGGGATGACGACGCACTAATTTATCATTAAGCGTATTAGCCACATCGGCAAAATCAAATAAGCCCTGCTCTTTAGCAAGTTGAGCATAAAAGATGACTTGAAACAGTAAATCGCCAAGCTCACTTTTAAGCTCAGTGAATTCACCTTTTTCAATGCAATCTGCTACTTCGTAAGCTTCTTCAAGGGTATGCGGCACTATTGATTTAAAGTCTTGTTTTAAATCCCACGGGCACCCAGATTCTGGGTCCCGTAGTTTAGCCATAATTGCAAGTGACTGCTCAATTGCCTGTTTATCATCCATTACGAGTGACCACGCTTTGCATCATGTACACCTTCGATTTGGTGTAACTTAGACAATAAGCGGTTGGTGCTTGATAAGTCATGTACTTCAACCTGCATTGAAAACAGCGCAAGCTGCTTATCTTCTACCGTGTTGACGTTCATGTTCAGCACATTCACCTTTTCGTTTGCAAGCACTGAGCTGATATCTCGAATAAGGCCCGAGCGATCGGTCGCTTCAACTTTTATCGTTAATGAGTAAGAGCCATTGACATCGTCTGACCAACTTACTGATATCACCCGCTCAGGATGCTTTTCACGAAGTTTCTCAAACGAATCGCAATCTTCACGGTGAACTGCAATCCCTCGGCCTTGCGTAATGTAGCCAATAATTTCATCGCCCGGCACAGGTCGGCAGCATTTAGCAACATGGCTCATTAAGCTACCTACCCCATCAACAACAATACCGTTCTTATCGCCGGTGACACTTTTTGGCTTTTTAAACTTAATTTGTGGTTCGTCATGCTCACGGTCACTAATGAAGTTTAATAACTGGTTTAAGCGAACATCTCCAGCACCTACCGCAACCATAAGGTCGTCAAGGCCTTTAAGGTTAAAGCGCTCAATTGCTGGCGCTAGATCTTTGGTTGTTAAATCCAGTTTTTGCAGCTCAGTTTCGAGTATTTCTTTACCGGCACTTAAGTTTTTATCGCGATCCAGCTGCTTAAACCAATGATGGATTTTAGAGCGTGCTCGTGAAGACTTAATATAACCTAGCGATGGGTTTAACCAATCACGGCTTGGGTTAGGCTGCTTTTGAGTTAAAATTTCAACCTGATCGCCGGTGCTTAATTGGTGAGTAAATGGCACAATTTTGCCAAACACTTTTGCGCCAATACAACGATGCCCTACATTTGAGTGAATGTAATAAGCAAAATCAAGTGGTGTTGCACCCAGCGGCAAATCGAAAATATCCCCTTTAGGCGTAAACACATAAACACGGTCTTCTACTACTTGGTTTTTAAGCTCTTCCGCAAGATCACTACCATCAACAACTTCTTCTTGCCATTGCAGTAACTTACGTAACCAGCTAATTTTTTGCTCGTAGCCTGAACCACGCCCTGGCAATGCACCTTCTTTGTACATCCAATGCGCAGCAACACCTAGCTCAGCATCTTGGTGCATTTCGCTCGTACGAATTTGAATTTCAACGGTTTTACCTTCAGGGCCAAATACCACGGTATGGATTGACTGATAACCGTTTTGTTTAGGTGTTGCGATGTAATCATCAAATTCTTTATTTAAATGGCGCCAGTTAGTATGAACGATACCTAACGCCGCGTAACAATCTTGCAGGCGCTCTACCACTATGCGCATAGCGCGAATGTCAAAAAGCTGGTCGAACTCATAATTCTTCTGTGCCATTTTTTTGTAGATGCTGTAGATATGCTTAGGGCGACCATACACCTCACCTTCAATACCCGCCTCAGCCAAGCGTGCTTTAACTAAAGCAACCATGTTCTCCATGTAAGCTTCACGGGCAAGGCGCTTATCATCTAGCTGTTTAGCGATATTTTTATAGGTATCTGGATGCAGATAACGGAACGACAGGTCTTCAAGTTCCCATTTAAGCTGACCAATCCCTAAACGGTTAGCAAGGGGGGCAAAAATGTCGCGAGTTTCTTTAGCGGCAATAACGCGCTCTTCTTCACTGGCGTCTTTAACATCACGCAAGTGGCACACTTGCTCCGCCAGTTTAATCACTACAGCCCGCACATCTTCAACCATGGCTAATAACATGCGGCGGATATTATCAATTTGTACAGTGCCTTTCCCTTGGTGGGCTAAGGTACTGATGGTCGCCATTTGGCTTACGCCAGTTAGTAATAATGCAACGTGGTTACCCAGCTTTTCAGTGACTGTCTCTATCGAGATTTTTTCAGCTAAAAAATAAGGCGTTAAAAAAGCAGTAGCAAGGGAATCTGCGTCTAAATTTAGCTCAGCTAAAATCTCCACCATTTCAATGGCTGTGTTTTCACGTTTTGCATCATCGCAATGCAGGCACAGTTGGTGAGCCTGCTCTAATAAGGTATGTTTGTCTTCTGTTAGCGCTAACAGCTCGATACGGCTGGCAAAATCACTCGGCTTAGTTAGCTGATGTGACTGTCTAGTGGCTACCATGTGCGCTTTACCTCCTGTGAAATAACGCCATCGTTTCAATATGCCCGGTATGCGGGAACATATTCATAAGCCCAATTTTTTCAATGCTAAAGCCTGCTTGTAAAATAATTGCACTGTCACGGGCTAAAGTAACAGGATCACAAGAGACGTATAAAATCGTTTTAAACTGAGTAAGTGGTAACTGCTCTAAAATAGCCATTGCACCAGTACGTGATGGATCAAGTACTAACACGTCAAGTTCGGCACTAAACCAAGCAGCTGATTGCAGTGATTTTGTTAAATCAAAACAATAAAAATCGGTATTCGACAATGAGTTAGTTTGCGCATTTTGTTTTGCTAATGCAACCGCAGAATCGACCCCTTCAACACCAATAACATATTTAGCATACTTTGCAATCAATAATGAAAAGTTACCAATGCCACAAAACAAATCCAATACCTGCTCATGACCTTGTAAATCAAGCCACTGTTTTGCTTGATGCAGCATAGCTTGGTTTACTTGCGGGTTAACTTGAATAAAGTTTTCAAGGCCAAACTCAAAGCGTAAATCATAAGCCGGTATCTGGTAGTACGGCATTGGATGGTCACTGTGATCAATTTCGCCACTGTGTGACTGCCACACAACACGCCAGCTATATTCATCACACGCTGCGACTACAATAGCTTTTAACTCTGCGTTAATGGCTTTGGTATGCCTAATAACCACAAAGGCCGCGTTATCAGCTTCACATAATTGTAAGTGACTAATGCTACTCAGACCTGAATGGCTGTTGATAAGAACATCAAAAACTGAAAAAACGTCTTTAAAAGTGCCACTCAGCACATCACAGTTTTCTATGCTCACTAATTGTTTAGAACCTTGAGCCCGATACCCTACTCGCATTTTCTTTGCGGCTTTGTCGTGCATTACGGCAATGCGCGCAGAGCGACGATAATGGCGCTCTTCACTAAGCAGAGGTGCTTGCCAATTTAAGTTATCAGCTTTGGCAAACTTGCTAAACAGCTGACTCACCGCCGCTTGCTTCTCAACCAATTGCTGCTCTGCATCAAGGTGCTGTAGCTGACAACCACCACAAACCAGATAATGCTGGCAAAAAGGAGTAACCCTATGCGCTGAGGCTGATAGCACTTTTTTACAATCAGCACTGGCAAAACGAGCCTTATCTTCAATCAATAACGCTTTTACTTCTTCACCCGGCAAAGCACCATTAACAAAACAGACTTTATTTCCCTGCTTAGCAACGCCCCGCCCTTGGTGATCCATAGCAGTGACATTCAGGGTTAGCATTTTTTGCGAAACGGATTTCTTTTTGGCTTTGAAAATCTGTGCCATTGGGCAACACCTTAATTATTGATAAAGCGGGAGTAAGTATATACTCTTAAACAACGATAATAATGATAACAACATTCTTTATGACTAAATTTGGCTTACGTGACTCAGTCTTAACCCTTACACTTATACCGACTGTGATCATAGGCTTGTTGCTGGGCGGTTATTTTACAATAAATCGTTACATTGAGCTCGATGAAATTTTGTATCAACAGGGCGTGACTATTATTGAGCCCCTCGCCATTGCTGTTGAGCAACCGCTATTAAAGCGTGATAAAGCCTTATTAACTCGCTTAGTTAGTCATACGCACAACAAACACTCCCCTGCTATCCAATCAATTGCTATTTTTGATGAAAACAATGAGTTAGTGATTTTTAGTAAATACCAAAGTGAGTTCAAAGAAATTGTTAGCAGCAATGCAAACAACATGGATGGCATCCAAGTACAAAATTCTGAGCACTATTTAACATTCTCCACTGCCATAATTAATCATAGCCGCCAAGACACGATTTGGAATCATCACAGCTATCAAGCATCACTTGGTACTGTGGTGATTATGCTTAACAAACAACAAGCCATTATTGGCCAGCAACGAGCATTATTGGTCAGTGGCGTAGTGATATTACTCGCGCTCATACTTGCTATCGTATTAGCGTTTAGACTAACTCGCATGTTTATTCAGCCTCTTAATAAGTTAGTACTAGCTACCGACAAGCTTATTGAAGGTAAAGTAGACACTGGACTTGATCAAAAAATGTTTGGCGAGTTTGAGTTATTACGCACAGGTTTAAATACCATTGCAGAAACTATGGTCGTGCAACGCGATGAGATGCAAAAGCACATTGACCAAGCAACCTCTGATTACCGCGAAACACTCGAACAATACGAAACCCAAAATATTCAGTTAAGTATTGCTAAAAAAGACGCGCAAGACGCGAACCGAGTAAAATCAGACTTTTTAGCTAAAATGAGTCATGAGTTACGCACACCTTTAAACGGTGTAATTGGTTTTACACGCCAGCTTTATAAGACTCCGCTGAATAAACATCAAAAAGATTATCTTGATACCATTGAACTGTCGGCAAATAGTTTACTTACCATTATCAGCGATATTTTAGACTTTTCGAAATTAGAAGCCGGAGCCATGGAACTTGAGTCAATGCAATTCCAGCTCCGTGACAATATTAATGAAGTTATGACCTTGTTGGCACCAAGTGCTCACGAAAAACAACTTGAGCTATCGATATTTATCCACCCACAAGTACCCGACAACTTAACTGGCGACCCGACCCGCTTTAAACAAATTTTAATCAACCTGTTAAGTAATGCCATTAAGTTTACTGAAAAAGGCTCAATCAAAGTTGATGTTGGCTATCGCTTATTAGATGAAGAACGCGCCTCTATTTTAGTGTCTGTCACCGACACTGGTGTAGGTATCCCAATGGATAAACAAGATGCGTTATTTACCCCATTTGGCCAGGCAGACTCTAGTATCACCCGTAAATTTGGTGGCACAGGTCTTGGCTTAATCATCACTAAACATATTGTTGAAGCGATGAATGGCCGCATCACCCTAAACTCAGCACCTGGTAATGGTACCTGCTTTACATTCAATGCCGTATTCAGAACGCCAAGTAACTCAATTACCAGTGACTTACCGACTCAATCATTAATTAATAAACGTATTCTTTACCTTGAACCTCACGAGCATACACACCAAGCGACTCTGTCATTACTCAATGAGTGGCAAGCACGAGTAACTGCCTGCTTAGATGAAGAAAGTTTCTTAACTGAGATTAACAAAGACTTCAGTTACGATATTTGTATTATCGGTCATACAGCTGCAATTGATGATATGCAACAGCTCAAGAGTTATGTAAAAGCCGTTCGCCCTGTCACTGACTATCTTTACCTTATGCTCAATACAGTTTCGCATAATATGCGCGAAGCCTTTATTGGCAGCGGAGCAGATGCGTGCTTAAGCAAACCACTTAACCACCGTAAATTATGCGAAGTGCTTGCTGCACCTTATCGCCTTGATCACCCTGTACATAACATTGAACAAGGCGATGAAAAACTATTACCGCTAAAAGTACTGGTTGTAGACGATAACGATGCCAACCTTAAACTTATTTGCACCTTGCTTGATGAACAAATAGAACTGATAGATACCGCACACAACGGTTCACAAGCTTACAGCTTAAGTAAAAGCCACAAATATGACTTAATCTTCATGGACATCCAAATGCCAATTATGGATGGTATTACCGCATGTAAACTTATTCGCGAGTCATCTCTTAATGAAGATACTCCTATCATTGCTGTAACCGCTCACGCCCTAGCGGGTGAAAAAGAACAGCTACTTAAGGATGGTTTTAAAGGCTATTTAACCAAACCTATTGATGAAGATATGCTAAAGCAGATAATTAGCGATCATAGTCCACAATCACCGATTAACCGCGAACGCAACAAAGTTCCGGCAATTAATTCAGAGCCTCCATTTGAAAGTGCCCGCTTAGATTGGCAGTTAGCACTACAACGTGCTGGCGGTAAAGAAGAGCTAGCACTAGAAATGCTCAATATGTTATTACTCAGCGTGCCGGAAACCTTGCGTCTGCTCAATGAAGCTATAGAAAAAGAAGATTGTGAACATGTGCTTAGCATTGTGCACAAGTTCCATGGCGCATGTTGTTACACTGGTGTGCCAAAACTTAAATCCCTCGCCGAAACACTCGAGACAGCACTAAAAGGTGATTGCGATTTAAATTACATTGAGCCTGAATTGTTTGAGCTTGTTGATGAGCTAAATAATTTGTTGAGCGATGCTGGAATGCTTGAGCAGCAACGATAAAAAACACTCAATAAATTCTATAAAGGAATATTAATGAAAAACTATTTAATGCTAGCTGGCAGTTTGTTTGTCTTTGGTTGCACTTCTACCGAAGAAAAACCAGTAAAATTAGAGTATGCGGATTTAGCTGTTAGCTATAATGAAATGGAGTCAGCAAAATGGCAACAGCTTGAACGCTTTCCTGCCAGATACCCAAAAAAAGCAGTCATCCAAGCAAAAGAAGGTTGCGCAACTATTGAGTACGTCATTACGCCACAAAATGAGATTAGAGATATTCAGGTAGTTGCCTCAACTAACCCTGTATTTGCCGATGCAGCAAAAGATGTAATCACTAATTGGCACTGGAATGAGCTGGCGAAAAATATTACTGATAAAGCAGTGAAAACCCAAACTCGCTTTGACTTTTGTTTTGACACACTTGAGCAACCTTGCAAAGAGCTAAAACCTAACTATTCATGCCCTAGTTCCGATATTATTTATTCCACGGGTACACGCGTAGTGAAGTATTAAAGGGAGCTTGCTTTGTATTTTATTTTACTTATCGTCTTTAGCGCTATTTCACTCACTTGGTTTTTCCTTTGCTATAAAAAACTAAGTATTGAAGCTAATAATTACGTAAAAACCAATTACACAGAGCTGTGGCAAACATACGAAAGCCAAGCCAGCTTAATGAGAACAAAACCTGACTCAATGGTTATTCATTCAATTAAGAAAGGTGAATTGTCGGCAATAGATGACGCTGTTTTAAAAAGCTTTAAGAAAAAGCATCAATATTTAGTGGTCCTACTCTGCCTTTCCCCTTGGCTATCTTCATTGCTTGCACAATTTATTGTTTATCTGAGTAAATAAAAAACGCGGTGGATATCACATCCACCGCGCTCAGTATTCAAATTTGCTGGCTCTTATTAAAGGCGTCAGCTTAAAGTCTTGCTTCAATCATTAAACGTTTCATATCGCTGACTGCTTTTTCTAAACCATCAATCGCTGCACGGGCAATAATCGCATGACCAATGTTTAACTCATAAATTTCTGGCATTGCCGCAATAGGTTTTACATTGTGGTAATGAAGACCATGACCGGCATTAACGATTAAACCTAGGCTATCGGCATATTGTACACCGCTACGAATACGCTCAAGCTCAGTGTGAAGCTCTTCGTCATTTTCAGCATCAGCATAAGCACCGGTGTGAATTTCAACGTATGGAGCATTACACGCTTTTGCAGCGTCAAGTTGTGCGTTGTCGGCATCTATGAATAACGAGACCTTAATTCCTGCTGCTGTTAGCTTTTCTGTTGCTGCTTTTACTTTTTCAAAATTACCCACAACATCAAGACCACCCTCTGTGGTGAGCTCTTCACGCTTTTCAGGCACTAAACAAACATAAGCAGGTTTCACTTCAAGGGCGATGTCGATCATTTCATCGGTCACTGCAATTTCAAGATTCATACGTGTTTGAATCGTTTTTGCCATCACATATACGTCGCGGTCTTGAATATGACGACGGTCTTCACGCAAATGAATGGTGATACCATCTGCACCAGCATGCTCTGCAACAGCTGCAGCATGCGCAGGATCTGGGTAACTCGTGCCACGCGCTTGGCGTAAAGTGGCAATGTGATCAACGTTTACACCAAGAAGAATATCTTTCATTTTTTTACCTGTTTAAAACAACGATTCAAGGCTGAACATCAGCCTACTTAATAAATAACTCACGGCTTTTTAATGGCTTTTTGCCAAGTAAAGGCTTGAGTAAGTATCGACTTAATTGCTTTGCCATATATAACACATCAGGGGCGCTAAAGTCATGAGCTGCTATGGCATTTAATTGCTTTCCTGAAAAACCACTATGGGGGTCGTCATGCAGTAAAAAACCGTATTCAGCAAAGTACTGGTAATTTGCTGCATCGATAATTTCATCACCTTCGGCATCAACACTAAAATCAACGCCATAACCAAGCATTTCAAGTAACTGAAACTCATAAGAGCGAAGCACCGCTTGCAGGTTTTTAGTGGTTGATAATTCACCTAGATGCTGTTTATAAAGATGATAAACACTTTCCATCGGCTCATTGATAGGTACGATACGATTGGTTAATTCGTTCATATAGAAGCCGCAATAAAGCTCGGTACCCTGCAACATAGTTTGCCGGCCATGGGGTTCAAAACGATTAATGTATTTTAAATCAGACTTGCCGTTATATTGTACGAGCAAAGATTGGAAAGGTTGTAATTGTGCTTTATGTTTAGTGGCCTGGCGACCACTAACACGGGCCAGCATTCTCAGCTGACCTACGCCTTCTACCAGCATATCGAGCATGACTTGCGAGTCGCTAAATGGACGTCGGTGCAGCAAGTATGCTGTGTAGAATTCGCTATCCATGGCGTGTAAGACTTTACTTAGTCTTCACCATAGCCAAGGCTACGTAGCGCACGCTCATCGTCGGCCCAGCCAGACTTCACTTTTACCCAAAGTTCTAAAAACACTTTGTTATCAAGCATATCTTCAAGGTCTTTACGAGCTTCACGGCCAATAACTTTCAGCTTTTCGCCTTTATTGCCGATCACCATACGCTTTTGCGTTTCACGCTCAACGAGGATCAAACCATTAATTTGCCAAACACCGTTTTCTTGCCATTTAAACTGTTCAATCTCTACAGTGACTGAATATGGTAACTCATCACCCATAAAGCGCATCAGCTTTTCACGGATCACTTCAGCTGCCATAAAGCGCATTGAACGGTCTGTTACGTAGTCTTCAGGGAAGTAAAACTCACAAAGCGGTAAACGCTTTTTCACTTCATCTTTGATTAAATCAATATTTTTACCCTGCTTCGCAGAGACCGGCATAATAGCCACAAAATCAAATTTACCACCTAAAAACTGCATGTGCGGAAGCACTAAATCACGGTCTTTAACTTGGTCAATTTTATTCATAACTAATAACACTGGGCGACCGCTCTGACGTACTTTATTTAGTACCATCTCATCGTCTTCGTTCCAGTGTGTGCCTTCAACCACAAAGATGATCAGTTCGACATCGCCAATTGAGCTTGATGCAGCACGGTTCATTAAACGGTTAATAGCGCGTTTTTCTTCTACGTGTAAGCCTGGTGTATCCACATAAACAGCTTGGTATTTACCTTCGGTATGAATACCCATAATACGGTGACGTGTGGTTTGTGGCTTACGCGAGGTAATAGACACCTTTTGCTCAACAATATAGTTAAGTAAGGTTGATTTACCTACATTTGGGCGGCCAACAATGGCAACCATACCGCAGTGCGTGTCTAGCTCTGCAGGTTCTTTGCTAATTAAATCATCAAGATTCATTTTTAAGTATCTTTAAGGCTTTTTCAGCGGCTTTTTGCTCAGCTTTACGACGCGAGCTACCAACTGAGATAATGCTATCCATCCCTTCAACAATACATTCAACCGTGAATGTTTGATTGTGCGCTTGGCCTTTTGTATCAATTACAGTGTAGCCAGGTAACGATAATTTGCGCGCTTGTAAGTATTCTTGAAGTAATGTTTTTGGATCTTTTTGATTTAAGCCCGGCGAAATTGCATCAAGACGCGACTCGTACCAGCTTAAAATTAACTCACCACATTGTTCAATGTTTGAGTCTAAGAACACCGCACCAATAATCGCCTCAACGGCATCAGCAAGGGTTGATTCACGGCGAAAACCACCGCTTTTAAGCTCACCTGGACCTAAGCGTAAGTAATCGCCTAAGCCAAACTCTAGGCCAAATTCAGCCAACGTTTGACCACGAACTAGGGTCGAACGCATGCGGCTTAAATCACCTTCGCGTGCTTTTGGAAATTTAGTGTAAAGCGCATTCGCAATCACAAAGCTCAAAATCGAATCACCTAAAAACTCTAAGCGCTCGTTATGTTGGCCTTTATGACTGCGGTGCGTCATTGCCTGCTCAAGCAAAGCTTGATCAGTAAATGTATAACCTATTTTGTTGTATAACTCTGTTACGTTTTTTTTCATCGTTACTGAATATTACCTAGGCGTTCAAAACGAACACCAGTTGGAACCCAGCCTGGTAAAAAGTCATCTGGGCCATTCTCAAATTCAAAACTCATCCATATAAAGACGGCTTTACCTACCAAGTTTTCTTTAGGTACAAAGCCCCAAAAGCGACTGTCTTGGCTATTATCACGGTTATCACCCATCATGAAATAATGATCGGCAGGAACAACCCACTCATCAGAGCGTGTACCTGGTTGTTGATAATAACGGCCTTTCATTTCAGGAGCTTGCGGGTTAATTAAAATATTATGATTCAATGTGCTTAGGTTTTCTTCTAAGCGCACTAAATTCATCGAACCCTGCTTGAACTCGTCACTATTGAGGATTTCCATATCAATTTTGTTGTATTCATTACACAGCAAATCACCTTGCTGCGTTTCACCTTCGGCACATTTTGGCTGAATATAAAGGTGCTTATTGCGATAAACAATTTTATCGCCCGGTAAACCAATCGTACGTTTAATGTAATCTACACGCTCGTCTAATGGGTATTTAAATACCACAATATCACCACGTTCAGGTTCATCAACATCAACTAACTGGCTACGCCAAATTGGGTCTTTGATGCCATATGAGTACTTCTGTACCAAAATGAAGTCACCCACTAATAGGGTTGGCATCATTGAGCCAGATGGAATTTGAAACGGTTCAAAAATGAAAGAGCGAAAAATCGTGATCGCTGCAATCATCGGAAAAATTGACTTAGCCGTTTCAGTGATACTTGGCTCAGGCGCAATTAATGCGGCGGTTTCTTCGTCTAGTTCACCACCTGCTGCATTTTGAGCAAGGGCAATGCGTTGCTGACGCTTTGGCGCATACATAAAGTGGTCAATTAACCAAATTAATCCTGAGCCTAGCGTTAACAACACTAAGAAAATAGAAAAGTAACCCGCCATGCATTAATTCCTTTATTTACTTCTAATTATTTACCAACTTTAAGGATAGCTAAGAATGCATCTTGAGGTACTTCAACGTTACCTAGTTGCTTCATTCGCTTTTTACCTTCTTTTTGTTTTTGTAGCAGTTTCTTCTTACGGCTCACGTCACCACCGTAACATTTTGCGATTACGTTTTTACGTAATTGCTTAACGGTTGTACGGGCAATAACATGCTGACCAATCGCTGCTTGAATCGCAATATCAAACTGCTGACGTGGAATTAAGTCTTTCAGTGCTTCAGCTAACTGACGACCACGTGATTGTGCAATATCACGGTGAACAATAATCGCTAACGCATCAACACGCTCACCATTAATTAATACGTCAACACGTACCATGTCTGAAGCTTGGAAATGCTTGAAGTTATAATCAAGCGATGCAAAACCACGGCTTGTTGATTTTAACTTATCAAAGAAGTCCATGACTACTTCAGCCATCGGTAATTCGTACGTCACCGCAACTTGCTTACCATGGTAGCTCATTTTAGTTTGCATACCACGCTTTTCAACACAAAGCGTAATTACGTTACCTAAAAACTCTTGCGGAACTAATATGTTAGCTTCAACAATTGGCTCACGGATTTCAAGAATATTATTCACTGGCGGTAAGTCAGACGGGTTATCTATCTGTTTAGTTCCGTCTTTAGTCTCTACTTCGTAGATTACTGTTGGCGCAGTGGTAATAAGATCAATGTCGTATTCACGCTCAAGACGCTCTTGAATGATTTCCATGTGTAGCATACCTAAGAAGCCACAACGGAAACCAAAGCCTAGTGCTGTTGAGTTTTCTGGCTCGAAGAATAACGACGCATCGTTCAAGCTTAATTTATCAAGCGCATCACGGAATGACTCATAGTCATCTGATGAAATTGGGAACATACCTGCATAAACCTGCGGTTTAATGCGTTGGAAGCCCGGTAAACGCTCAGGCGCAGAATTACGTTGTAAAGTGATGGTATCACCAACTGGTGCACCATGGATTTCTTTAATACCCGCAATAACAAAGCCTACTTCACCGGTTTTTAAGATACCCGTGTTAGTTTGTTTTGGTGTGAAAATACCCACTTTATCTGCGATATGAACTTGATCATTCGACATGATCTTAATTTTATCGCCCGAGCGTAATTCACCATGTTTGATACGTACTAGTGATACAACGCCTTGGTATGGGTCAAACCATGAATCAATAATAAGCGCTTGTAGTGGCTTGTCTTTGTCACCTTCTGGCGGCGGAATATCTTTAACAATAATTTCGAGTACTTCTTCAATACCAATACCCGTTTTAGCACTACATTGCACTGCATCTAGGGCATCGATACCAATGATGTCTTCAATTTCTTCTGCTACACGAAGTGGATCGGCTTGTGGTAAGTCGATTTTATTTAGAACTGGAATAACTTCTAAGTCCATTTCGATTGCTGTGTAGCAGTTAGCTAAAGTTTGAGCTTCTACACCTTGACCCGCATCAACAACTAAAAGTGCACCTTCACAGGCTGCAAGTGAACGTGATACTTCGTATGTGAAGTCAACGTGTCCTGGCGTGTCGATAAAGTTTAACTGGTATGTTTCGCCGTCTTTAGCTTTATAATTTAGCGTTACACTTTGCGCTTTGATGGTAATACCACGCTCACGCTCTATGTCCATTGAGTCTAACACCTGCTGCTGCATTTCACGGTCTGTTAAACCACCACAAACTTGGATAAGACGGTCAGAGAGAGTCGATTTACCATGGTCAATATGGGCGATGATCGAAAAATTACGGATATGCTTCATAAACTGGATTCTAAACTTCTATATAAAATGGACTAAGTGTATAAAGCGACAATTTTACATTTAATTGGCTTTAATCACCATCTATTTGAGTGAAAGGAATAGTAATTGGGTGAATTTTTATTACTTTAATATCATGCTTCAGGCTCTTAACCCTTGATTTTGCTATCGCATAGCCCGTCAAACCACCAATCACGGCGGCTAAAATTTGCCAGCCTTCGGCAAGCGAAAAAGCCGAAAATGCGATTAAAGCAAACCCTAAACTAAACAAAAGGGGTAGCATGTAAACAGCCATAGCGTGTTTAACTAAGTGGCTATCATCGAGTGCTAAAGTTACTTTTTGCCCTACTTGGAGCTCTTTTTCGAAGGTATAAGGAAAGGTTTTTTTAGCTGTTCCAAACAGCTTTGCAAAAACTTGCGAACCACAACGACCATTACAGCCGGCACAGGCTTGCTTTTGTTCTGCTTCTAAATTCGCTGTCGTGCCTTTAACTGACACGACAGTGAGTGTTTGTTCAATCATGATTTAAAGAGGTCGCGCTACCGACTCAGCTATAGCTTTGGCTGTCATAGCTGGGATATTACCAACAACCGATACATCAAAGCTACCACCATTGTGCACATACACAGTCGTTGCACCTGAGGTTAAAGCGCCGCTTGCACGCTTTCCAGGTAACGGTCTTTGAATAAAAACAGACACTTCAACAAACCCATCTGAATATAAATAATAGTCAGCAAGTTCATTATTTAAATCAAGTTTATGGCGATCTGACTTTAATAACTTAAAGCCATCAGGGAGCCAACCAATTTTCCAATCATTCGCTGCGCCGTCACCATCGCTGGCTAAATCGTTAGTCGCAAGGACTGCTGGAAAGTCACGATTTTGCATTTCAACTAACATAGGTGCTGGCTGCTCTGTTACGCTGATATGAGTTAACTGTAACTGCTCAAGCATTTCACCTTTGTGATTCACATAGGCAGATTTAAGCAACAACGATGACTCAGTATCTAGCCAAATCCAATAGTTATATTTGTATTCATCTTTTGATTCGATACGCACTAACTGTGCTGAGCGCCCTGCAATACGGCCTTTTCCGCCAAGCACAAAATCATAGTGAGCGCTTAGTCGATTAATATCTTTAAAAAGTACTTCAGGAATTGGCCCGGCTATAGAGTCTGTTTTCACTGAATAAGGCTCAGAATGAGGCTCAAAATAGGTCACTTGATCGTCAACGCGCACCATTTCTAGGCCAGCGCCATTGAGTAAACTTAAATGCTCAAGCTCAATATCGCCTTGTTTTGCATGTAACCAGCGATAGGGTTCCATGGCTTGGCCTTTTACAACCACAAATGATGCGTCAAAGTTGCGAGTATGAACGGCCATAGCCATATCATTTAATAAAGTCTTGGCGGGATTTTCGTCGCTGGCAATGGCTGGAGCCGTTAATACCAGCGACAAAATAAAAGTAAAAACTTTCATTTAATTAGTTTTTTTCCTCGTCTGCATTTTCTGCAGTTTGCGATTTTTCTAGCGAATATGCAACACGTGCTTGACGTTGGTGCTCAAGCACTAATGCACCAATACGCTGTTGTTGTAACTCACGTAAACCTTGCTCTGCATTTTCTAATGCAGGTTGCTCAGATGAGTAACTAACAGGAGAAGCCATACCGGTTAATGGTACAGTTTGTAATGTTGGGATGTCATTTTGTGGCACTTCACTGTTTTGTGGCAAAGTTTGTACGCCCACAATAGCAAACATGGCAACACTAGCAGCAATGGCCACTTGGGCAAATGGACGACGCCAATTAAATGCTACTACGTTATCAGTGCCTGTTGCCGCCACGATTTCTTCGCTTTTTGGTGCCGTTGTTTTATTCGCGAAATCTGCGTAAACAGGTTCTTGCTCTAGTGATTCAGCCACTGCATCTGCAATGTCAAAATTAAAAGCGTTGTTATTTGCCTCAGCACGCATTACATCACCAATCAATGCGTAACGACCAAATGTAGACACATCGTCGTTTGTGATCGCTTGATCAGTTAACTGCTGCTCGCCGTCAAGTAACGCGGACAACTGCTCATTATCCAACTTGTTAACGTCTGCTTTTGTCATACTAAGACTCACCTATTAATGGATTCAATTTATTATCAATCGCCTCACGGGCACGGAAAATACGTGAACGCACCGTTCCCACAGGGCAATCCATAACCACGGCTATTTCTTCATAGCTCATACCTTCAATTTCACGAAGGGTAATCGCGGTTTTTAGATCTTCAGGCAAACTATCAATCGTATTAAAAATTACAGCACGTACTTCGTCACTTAATAACAGGTTTTCTGGCGATGCGTTTGAACGCATTGCATCTGCACTGTCATAAAATTCTGCTTCTTCGGCATCAACATCGTTAGCTGGGGGTTTGCGGCCCTGCGCAACTAAGTAATTTTTAGCACAATTTACGGCGATACGGTACAACCAAGTATAAAAGGCGCTATCACCTCTAAAGTTAGGTAAAGCACGGTAGGCTTTAATAAAAGCTTCCTGTGCGACATCAGCAACATCACCTTGGTTCGATACATAACGTGAAATCAAACCTGCAATTTTATTCTGATATTTTCTAACTAATAGGTTGAAGGCGTTTTTATCTCCTTGCTGGACCCTTTTAACTAGCGCTAAATCCAAATCCTGCTCGCTCATTCGAGCCGGTACTCCTCTGTTTGATTCTTGCTTGCTATTCATATACTCGCCATTGTTTACACAAACTCTGACTGCACCATGAATATAAAAGTTCAGTTTAAAATGATTTTTTTATAAAATAGCACGCAAATAAATTGAGTCATACCAATCTTATTACACGACAACCTCAATAACTGCTTAAGAATCAACGGTTATCTAAATTAAACTCACAATTTAAAACAGCTAACAATAAACTGTTTATGTGACGATAAAACTAATAAGATTGGTATAACGTATTAAAATGACTAATAGTGTTAAAGCAAATATGGTACATATACGTATACCACATAAAAATTTATTTGCTCAAACTTTTGACACTACTAGCCGAGCATTGTAACCGCAAAGACCACAGACATGAACCAAAATAAACATCACATTACTGATGTCGCTATCATTGGCAGCGGCGCCGCTGGCCTATCTCTTGCCTTATCACTTGCTAATCACTGTAAGGTGACAGTACTTAGTAAAGGCGCATTAACTGAGGGTTCTACCTTATATGCTCAAGGTGGTATTGCAGCAGTATTTGATAAAAAGAATGACAGCATTGAATCTCATGTTGAAGATACTCTCGATGCAGGCGGCGGATTATGTGACCGTGATGCGGTTCACTACACAGCAAGCAATGCTAAAAAATGTTTAAAGTGGCTGATTGAGCAAGGCGTACCTTTTGATATGGAGTTCGATTCAAAAGGTAAAGAACGTTTTCATTTAACTCGCGAAGGTGGTCACAGTCATCGCCGTATTTTACATGCCGCCGATGCCACTGGCCGAGCAGTGCAAACAACCTTAATTAGCCAAGTACAAGCCCACCCTAACATCACCTTGTTAGAAAATTACAATGCCATTGATTTAATCACAGATAAAAGCTTAGCCAAAAAAGGCAAGCATGTTCACGGCTTGTATGTTTGGAACTGTGTTGATAAAAAAGTTGAAACTATCGCTGCCAAGTTCGTATCACTGGCAACAGGTGGCGCAAGTAAAGTGTACCTATATACTTCTAACCCAGATGTATCAAGTGGTGATGGTATCGCAATGGCATGGCGTGCGGGGTGCCGTGTAGCCAATATGGAATTTAACCAATTCCACCCAACAAGTTTGTATCACCCAGAGCTGCAAAACTTTTTGATCACAGAAGCTATGCGCGGTGAAGGTGCGTATTTAAAACGCCCTGATGGCACTCGCTTTATGAAAGACTTTGATGAGCGCGAAGAACTTGCCCCTCGCGATATTGTTGCTCGTGCCATCGATTTTGAAATGAAACGCCTTGGTGCGAATTGTGTGTACCTTGATATTAGCCACAAAGATAAAGATTTTATCATTGAGCACTTCCCAACTATCTACGCAAAATGCTTAAGTGTTGGCCTCGACATTACCAAAGAAGCCATTCCTGTGGTGCCTGCTGCACACTATACCTGCGGCGGTGTTATGACCGACTTTAATGGCCGTACAGATTTAGATAACTTATATGCGGTTGGCGAAGTAGCTTACACAGGCTTACACGGTGCTAATCGTATGGCGAGCAACTCTCTACTTGAGTGCATTGTATTTGCCCATGCTGCCGCGAAAGATATTCTGAGCAAAATCGATGCAAGCCCTGCCCTTGAAGCCTTACCATTATGGGATGAAAGTCGCGTAACTAACTCAGACGAAGAAATCGTTATTACCCACAACTGGCATGAGCTAAGGTTATTTATGTGGGATTACGTGGGTATTGTACGCTCAACGAAACGTTTAGAACGTGCGCTTCACCGCGTTGAATTACTGCAGCAAGAAATTCACGACTATTACGCAAACTTTAGGGTGACAAATAACTTATTAGAACTTCGAAACCTAGTACAGGTTGCAGAGCTTATTATTCGCAGCGCCCTTGAGCGTAAAGAAAGTCGTGGTCTTCATTACACGATTGATTACCCAGAGCAAAACGAAAATCCAACACCGACAATTTTAACGCCTAAGTCGGTTGCTGCACTGCAATAATCGCGCGCTTTAAACGCGAGAAACTTTCTTCATCAACACTGGCTGAGCTGATAATCAGCCAGTGTGATTGATAAAACCCAGCTAACCTCAGCACCACAAAATTAGCAAACACATAACTTTTAGCCGTTATTTGGCCTTGTACTTTAAGTTTGTCGTTTACAAATCTAAGCTCTGCTTGCTCTAAAATTATAAAACCCTTTTCAGGTTGTGCTTGTTGGACTTTTTTAAAACTAAGAATGGCTAAGAAAAAGCACGCAAAACAAGCCAACAGCTGAGCGATAACATGCTGATAAGCAAAACATAAAATAATGGCTGTTAAGCAAAAAAAGACCACAAAGGGTTTGTGGTCGGGGGTGTTATTTGTAACGGTAAATCTATACACGAACTCGGTCTAAAATTAACGTAACCATGCCGTTTAGCTCAGGGTCTTTACACTCTTCATGACCCATAAACCATGCAAATAAATCAGGATCATCGCACTCAAGTAAGCGTTGAAAAACGGCTTGCTGTTCTTTTGATAGTGAGTCAAACGCTTCTTCAACGAATGGCATAAATAAAACATCTAGTTCTAACATACCGCGACGGCATGCCCAACGAATACGTTCTTTACTGTGAATTTCAGTCATTTTAAACCTCGTACTTATTTGTCTGCAGTTTACCAAATTGCTATCGAATAAACAGCTATTTAAATTGCTACCCTAACTAAGTTATCATTAGCGCTCATTCATATCGTAAAGAAGGTTTTTATGTCGACTGTTTACGCATGTCCTTTATCTTATTCACTTATCAGCCTAACTGGCAAAGATAAGTTGTCTTACCTTCACGGACAAATTACGCAAGATATCAACAAATTAACTGATGATAACTTCCTTTGGGCTGGCCACTGTAATGCAAAAGGCAAGCTTTGGGGTGTATTTAGGTTGTTTTCACACCTTGATAGCTATTACCTTGCAGGGTCAAAACCTGAGGTAGAGCAATCGCTAGTCGAGTTAAAAAAATACGCCGTTTTTTCGCAAGTAGAAATTCAGCAATCTGAAAAACCGCTAATTGGCTTACTAGGTGATGACCTAACAGCGACACTAGAAACCTTAGCAATTAATTTTGACAGTGAGCACAGCGCAGTCGATTTTGCTGGCGGTAAAGCGTTAAAGCTTGCAGATAACCGCGTATTGCTTATGGTCAACGAAGAATTTAGCTTACCTGATAACGTCACAGCTCTTGATGATGACGCGTTATGGCAACAGGCAGCTATTGCCGCAGGCGAGCCGTCATTAAACAGCGACGCTATTGGCGAATACGTACCGCAAATGGTTAACTTGCAAGCGCTTGGTGGTATCAGTTTCAGAAAAGGTTGCTACACAGGGCAAGAAACTGTCGCCCGTATGAAATACCTAGGCAAAAATAAACGTGCTATGTACATAGTTTCGGGCAAAGCTGAAGGCTTACTTGACGAGCTTGAACTCGAAACACAAATGGGCGAAAACTGGCGCCGTGCTGGCAAGCTTATTAGCCAAAGTTTTAATCAACAAACGCAAACCTTAATGGGCCTTGTTGTGCTTCCGAACGATAATGAAGCTGGCCAAATTTTGCGAGCTAAACACCTCCCTCAGGTAGAGTTATCTATTCAAGCTCTGCCTTACTCTCTCGAAGATGAATAAATAGGAATGACTATGATCGTAGCAGCAAACAAAGTGGTAAAAATGCATTATTCAGTATTGGATAATAACAAAAACACCATCGACAACTCTTTCGATGGCGAGCCACTGGTGTTTATCGTTGGCACGGGTTTTTTAATTCCAGGCCTCGAAAATGCGCTATTAGGTAAAGAAGCGGGCGACACATTCAGCGTAACTGTTGAACCAGAGCAAGGCTATGGTGAGCGTCACGATGACCTAATGCAAGCAGTGCCAAAATCAATGTTTGAAGGTATGGAAATTGAAGTGGGTATGCAGTTCCGCGCTACGACTGACGCTGGCGACCAATCAGTGATGATCATCGAAATTCAAGACGAAGACGTTATTGTAGATGGTAACCACCCACTTTCAGGTATTACCCTTCATTTTGATGTTGAAGTACTTGAAGTACGCGATGCAACTGAAGAAGAATTAGCACATGGTCATGTGCACGGTGAAGGTGGTTGTGGTCACAGCCACTAAACCATTACTATAAAAAAAGCGCCACTGGCGCTTTTCTTATATATGTTCGACTACTTCTTCTGCATCCACAGAAGCGTCTGTCACAGGTTCTGCAATATGTTCTCTAAGCGCAGCCAGTAAACCTTCTTGGTCATTGGTTCCTAAGCGATAGTGCGTGCCGTCTTTCATTGCCAATTCAACAGCACTAAACCCAGATACACTGTAAACCCAGCCATCATGCGTGATACGCAGACCAATACCATGTCGAAAAGAGTTACTCACAGCCCGAACAGATTCAATCTCATCAAAAGTCACGGTTTTTCCAAATACACCCGGACCGAATGCCCAGCTTACTGTTTTATCGCTCACCTTGATGGTTAAGCCATGAAACAAAAAAGCCACCAGCACTAAGATAGCGCTAAACACCATAAGAGGAATATCTGCACCAATTAAGTTCCAAGCTAAGGCAATGAAGCCGCCAATCCAGCCTAAAATAACAAAAATAAAAATAGCGTACTGTTTATGTTGATACATTCTGAAGTATTCTCTTAAAAGCTATAAACAAAGGTTGCACTCAGCTCAGAATCGTACTTGAGCTTATCTTCCTCTGGTTTTGAGTTATAGCGATACATGTAGGTAAATTTGAGTGATACATCACCCATAATTTTGCTGATCAGGGATGTTTCTGATTTTAAACGCGAGTTTAACCCTGACAATGATTGTTCATAACTGACATCTTGATTAAAGCGAGTACGAGCAGAAACCGTACGCTCCCACTGCAGCGCTAGACGAAGCAGGTAACCGGTTTTTGTTTCATCTTCTTCTGTTGCTGTCTCTTGATCAGCCACCGAGCGGTATAAACCTGGGCCCACATCGATATCGACTTTATTCTTGCTGCCTTGGTAAATGCGGTTACCGTAACCCGTCGCTATGGTGCTCTTAAACTCAAGACCACTAAACTTATCTCGCTCGTAGTCACCGTAAATGAAAAATGACTCATTTTTCACATTTAGCTTATAGTTACCTTGGCCTGATACAAAAATACGGTCAGCAGAAACTTCTTCATCACCGGTTTCTTCATTACGGTCACGTTTGTATAAAGTATCGAGCTTAAATTGGTTACGCCACTTTTCGAAATCTTGGTAAAGGTTACCTTTAAGTTTGAAACTAGTTGAGTTGGTATTACCGCGGCTTACCATAAAACCAAACTCCATA
Organism: Pseudoalteromonas sp. BZK2; assembly: GCF_014349195.1. Taxonomy (NCBI): domain Bacteria; kingdom Pseudomonadati; phylum Pseudomonadota; class Gammaproteobacteria; order Alteromonadales; family Pseudoalteromonadaceae; genus Pseudoalteromonas; species Pseudoalteromonas sp. BZK2. The sequence continues at coordinate 42,642 of NZ_JACSOG010000024.1, forward strand.
TCTCCGTACAGCAACTCGCCTTTATGAATTTTATGGATTTCTTCTTCTGATAATTGCCCGTACTCATGAAAGTCTTCAAACGGATCAACAGCAAAAGCCTGCCAACTGCAAACTAGCAGGGCGGGCAAAATAATTCGTTTTATTGAATTAAAACAACTAAAAGTAGAGTCAAACATCGGCTGGAGAGTTATTCGCTATCTTTCCAAAGAATGTGGCAAAACGGTGCATCTTTGTCTCGGCTAATTAAAATTTTCGCAAACAAGATATCTTGATTGTCGAATTCAAGTCCTACTAAGACTTGCACAAATAGCTCAGGTTCAATTTCTAGTGCAACAAAATCTTGCCACTGCTCGTCAGGCTCACCTTCTTCAATAAAGCCAAGCTCTTCTCTGTGCTCGTTAAAATCAGCAATATCTTGCTCGCTTAAATTATCAGGCGCTAATTCTAAAAAGATATCATAAGCCTGATGAGTTACTTCTTCTTCACTGTATAAGCGTGGACCAGCCATTCCTTAAACCTCTGCACATGTGTATCGCTTTGAATCTGGCTATGATAACAAACCTCTTTTGAGTTTTACCAAAAAAAAAGCCAGGTTGCCCTGACTTTTTTGTAATTAATAACAGATTTTATTCCGCACTTGCTGTGCCTTTTATCTTTTCGCGCATTGATTGCACGAGCGTATAAAATAGCGGAACAAGTAAGGTGCCAAAAATGGTTGCAGCTAACATCCCGAATAACACGGTAATACCGAGCGATATTCGACTGCCAGCCCCTGCGCCACTTGCAAACACCAGCGGTAATACGCCAAGTACAAACGACAATGCCGTCATCAATACAGCCCTAAAGCGTAATCTTGCCGCATTAAGAGCCGCTTCAAAAATACCTTTACCTGCCGCACGCTCTTCCATAGCAAATTCAACAATCAAAATAGCGGTTTTGGTGGATAGGCCAATCAGTAGCACTAAACCAACCTGCGCATAGATGTTGTTTTCCATACCAATCACATACAGCGCAAGCATGGCACCAAATAACGCCAACGGTACCGCTGCAATGACCGAAAACGGAATTGTCCAGCTTTCGTATTGCGCAACCAAGAATAGATACACAAATACCACCGCTAAGCCAAATAAGATTGGCGCCATATTACCCGCTTCAATCTCTTGTTTAGACTGCCCAGCCCACTCATACACATAGCCTGTAGGTAATTGCTCAGCTAGCTCTTGCATTGCTTTAATGGCATCACCACTGGCATAACCCGCTGCAGGTTGTCCGCTAATGCTTGCACTGCGATATAAGTTAAAGTGCGTTAAGCTTGTAGGGCCTAAAATTGGCTCGAGCTTAGCCAATGTAGTGAGCGGCACCATTGCTCCCTCATCATTACGTACATAGTAATACTGTAAGTCTGCTGGGTTTTGACGAAAACGGCTTTCCGCCTGCATGATAACGCGGTAAGTACGGCTAAATTGGTTAAAGTCATTTATGTATAACGAGCCAAGTTGCGCCTGCAAGGTTAAGAAAATATCGCTAAGCGCCACCCCTTGAGCTTTTGCCTTATTACGGTCAATTTCAAGAAAATACTGCGGCACATTTGCTCTAAATGTACTGTAAACATTTGACAGCTCTGGACGCTGGTTCGCTTCATAAATTAAGCCATTTAACACTTGTGCAAGTTCAGCAGGCTCGCGTCCTTCACTGTCTTGCAACCTAAACTCAAAGCCTGCGCTTGTGCCAAGTCCAGGTATTGAAGGCGGATTAAAGGCCATGATTTGCGCATCTGGCATCGCCCAGAACTGCCCCATCAGGCGCGTTAGTACTGCACGTAAGCCAAGCTCTGGGCTGGTACGCTCTTCCCAATCCTTGAGTACCACAATACCAAGCGCATTATTAGAACCCGCACCACCGAGTAATGAAAAGCCAGAAACCGCAATAAAGTCAGTTGCCGCTGGTTCATTTTTTACAATCTCGCCCAGCTTATGCATTACATCTTGGGTACGACCGCTAGCTGCCGCATCTGGTAATTGCACATCAACAAAAAGAAAGCCTTGGTCTTCTGCTGGTACAAAGCCTGTAGGCACTGTTTTTACTAGCCAACCTGCAGCCGCAAAAATAACCACCGCAAACAATGCCATTCTCGCGGTACGTTTGAGGATAAAGTTAATAACTTTACTGTAGCCATTGGTCGAACGAGTAATGATATTTTCGAATGGGGCTAACCACTTAATCGGCTTCATGGCTTTTTCATTTAACAATAAAGCACACAATGCAGGGCTTAATGTCAGTGCGTTTAAAGAAGAAATGAGTACCGCAAATGAAATCGTCACCGAGAATTGTTTATAAAGCTCCCCGGTTATTCCCGGCATAAAGCCTACTGGCACAAACACCGCAAGCAATACTAAGGTCGTTGCCACGATTGGCCCCGATACCTGCTCCATCGCTTTGGTAACCGCTTCTTTAATTGGCAGCTTTTCTTCTTTTAGTATTCGCTCAACGTTTTCAATAACGATAATGGCATCATCGACCACAATACCGATTGCAAGTACTAAACCAAACAAGGTGATTAAGTTGATGGAGTAATCCATCATCATCATAAACGCGAAAGTCCCCACCAAGGATACCGGAATAGCCACCGTTGGAATGAGCGTAGCGCGCCAATTTTGTAAGAATAAAAATACCACTAAAATAACCAAGCCAACCGCTTGGACAAGGGTGACAACCACTTCATCAATCGAGCGATTGATGAACTCTGTGGTGTCATAAGGAATCGAGTACTCAACACCATCAGGTAGCTGTTTAGCAAGCTCTGCCATACGGGCTTTTACATCAGCAGCTACTTGCGTCGCATTCGCTTCTGTTAGCTGATAAATAACGATGAATGCAGTGTCTTGCTGGTTTAACTTTGCTGTTGTGCTGTAGCTTGCTGCACCTAATTCAATACGGGCAATATCATTCAAGCGCACAAAGTTACCATCTTTGCTCGAGCGGATAATGGTTTGGCCAAACTCTTCAGGGGTTTTTAAGCGCCCTTTAGCCTGAATCGAATACTCAAATTGCTGACTCGGTGCTGAGGGTGCAGCACCCAGCTTACCCGCGGCTACGATGGTATTTTGCTCTTGCAGCGCTGCTTGAACTTCTGACACAGTTAAACCTAAAGATGCCATTCGATCTGGGCGTAACCATAAACGCATTGAATAGGTTTGTTCCCCCATTACTTCAGCAGAGGCAACCCCATTAATACGGCCAAGTGGCTCGGTTAAGTAGTTGGTTGCATAGTTGCTTAAGAAAATAGCGTCGATATTTTCTTGATTAGAGTACAGGTTGATACCGAGAAGCATCGAACTCGACTTTTTCTTAACCGATACACCTTGGCGTTTAACTTCTTCAGGTAACCCTGCTTCAGCAAGTGCCACACGGTTTTGTACGTTAACTTGGGCTATATCCGTGTCTGTACCGACTTTAAAGTAAACAGTTATGTTGGCCGTGCCGTTATTCGACGATGTTGATTCGATATACATCATATCTTCAACGCCATTAACTTGCTCTTCTATGGGCCGGATCACCGACTCTTCAACAATTTGCGCACTTGCACCCGGGTAATTGGCACTAATTTGTACTTGCGGAGGGGTTATTTGCGGGTACATATTCACTGGCAGCAAAGCCATTGAAATTAAACCCGCAATGGTAATAACAATCGAAATTACCAAGGCAAATTTTGGGCGAGATATAAAGGTTTTACTGATCATATCTCACTCCTAAGAGTTAGCTTTGCTAGAAATAGTGCCGGTTGTTTCATCGACATTTTTTTCAACAGCTTTCACTTCAGCGCCTTGGCGTACCTTTTGTAAACCTTCAATAATGACTTTTTCACCCGCTTCTAAGCCTGACTCAACCACCCACATTGCATTAATACGACGACCCAGCTTAACAATCCGCATAGCCACTTTGTTTTCGTCATCAACAACGAGCACAAACTTACCTTGCTGGTTTTCTTGCACTGCAACTTGAGGAATGAGTGCCAAGTCTTGTTTATTCGTACTTTCAACGATTAAAGTGACGAATAGACCCGGCATAACGATGCCATCAGGGTTATCAAAAGCGGCTCTTAGTTCAACCGTGCCTGTATTGCGGTTAATTTTGGTATCTGCAAAATCAAGTTCGCCTTTATCAGCAAAAGTTGAGTTGTTTGGTAAACGCAAAGTTAAGTCGATAGGCACATCACGAGGGTCTTTATCTGAAGGTGCTTGATTATTTTGGCGATAAGAGATGTAGTCAGCTTCTTCAACCTGAAAACTTACATAAATTGGGTCAACATCGGTCAGCTCTGCAAGCTCATTGGATGATGGCCCAACAATATTACCCACATCATAGTTCACTTTACCGATGCGCCCTGCAAACGGTGCACGTATCTCAGTATAGCTTAAATTAAGTTTTGCTTTTTCAAGCTCAGCTTCCGCGGCTTTTACAGCTGCTGTAGCCTGTTCAAAATTCGTGGTGAGTTTATCGAGATCTGATTGCGAAATAAAACCTTGCGCAGCCACATCTTTACCACGTTTTAAATCTCTTTCAGCGGCGCCCGCTGCGGCAATTTTACTTTTTAAATCAGCTTCAACTTCTGCAACAGTTGAGCGATACTCAGATGGGTCAATACGTAATAAAAGCTGATCTTTCTCAACCGATGAGCCTTCATTAAAGTGGCGTTCAATGAGTTCACCCTCAACTCGGGCTCTAATCGCAACCTCTTGGAATGCTTCAGTACGCGCGACAAACTCTCGGTAATTACCAACTTCCTGTGTGACGACATTAAATACTGATACGGCCGGTGGCGGCGTAGTTTGTTGTTGTGCTTTATCATCTGAACAGCCAACTAATGTAGTTGTTAATGCGACAGAAATTGCAGCAAAAGCCAAAGAACGAGATGATTGTTTAGTTATGCGAGCTGTTTTGCCCATCAGCATATATTTACTCCTAGTAGCGCGACTTAAAACTAAGTCTAGTCGTGTCATGAGATTTTGCGAAAGTATCTAACTAATCACAAAACAAAGCTAGCTGCGAACTAGCACCTTTGTTTTAAAAATATACACCAATTTGTAACTAAATATATGACAAGGTTACCCATTTTTGGAAAATATAATGATTACTTGCGACACATCAGCAATTCTTTACTTAGATGTAATTAACTCGTAAGCTCTAACAAACAGGTCAGAGGAGTCACCATGATAAAACTAGAAATAAAACAACAAGTCGCATGGGTTAGCCTTGCTCGTCCCGAGAAACAAAATGCACTCAGTTTTGCTATGTTCGTTGAGCTTTCAAACGTAATCAAAGAAATTAAACGTGATCGCAGCTTGCGTGCGGTGGTTATCTCTGGAGAAGGTGAGCATTTTTGCTCTGGACTGGATGTTGCTGCAGTGATGAAAAAGCCAAGCAATATCATCAAGCTTTTATTCAAATGGTTACCAGGAAACCAAAATCTAGCGCAAAAAGTGGTGCTAGGTTGGCAAGACTTAAGTATTCCGGTGATAGCAAAAGTAACCGGACACTGCTTTGGTGGCGGTATGCAAATCGCACTCGGCGCTGATTATCGCATCGTCGATAAAAACGCTAAATTAGCGATCATGGAAGCCCGGTGGGGCTTATGCCCTGATATGGGGGCTAACGTGGTGCTTGCAGGTTTAATGAAGCGTGACCAAGCACTTTGGTTAGCAAGTCATGCAGGTCCTGTCTCAGCTGAAGACGCTAAAGAATATGGCTTAGTTACACAACTTACTGATGACGTTGATAAACAAACCGATGCTGTACTAGAAACCCTCATGGCGCGCTCGCCAGATACCCTTGCTGCAATTAAACGAATCACACAGCAAAGCTATCGCTCACAGCAGCGCAAGATTCTCGCTAAAGAAACCTGGAGTCAAATTCGCTTACTGATGAATCCAAATACTAAAAAAGCGATTGCAAAAGCGAAAGGCGCAGAGGATATCAAGTTTAATAATGCCAAATCATGGTAAGCTAAAGTCGCATAGTACAACTGACAAGGGTATGATGTAGTTGTACTTTATTCGCAATTATCCTGACTTATGAAATACCTTATCAGTAGCGTTATTATTCTTACCTGCTTAGCCGTTGCAAAGTTTTTAACGGCTTTGCTTGAAAGCTCATTCCCTGCTCCATTACTCGGTATGGTGTTACTGCTCGTGCTACTGTTAACAGGCCTCGTTAAAGAACAGCATTTGAAACCAACAGCCAGCCCTTTACTTAATTACATGCCGTTGTTTTTCATCCCTGCAGGGGTTGGTATTATTGAACATCTGGGTTTAATTTCACAGAACTGGCCTTTATTACTGACTATTTTTATAGTCGTGCCGCTGAGTAGTGTTTTAATCATAGGCGCTGTTATCGCATATTTTAAGGGCCGTGAAAATGACAGTTAGTTTATGGTGGCTCAGCGTCCCGTGCATTATTGTACTTTTCTTAGTTCTGCGGTTTTTAAACGCGAAAACCCAGCACGCCACGGCTAAAGCGCTTAGTAACCCAGTGTGCTGGGCAATAGTGTTAACTGCAGCCTTGTTAGTGGCGCTTAAGCTCCCCTATAAGCCTTTTGCCGAGCACAGTAAAGTTCTAAGCTGGTTGCTTGAGCCTGCCATTGTGGCATTGGCTTTACCGCTTTATCAGCAATTTATCCATGTCAAAAAGAACCTGCTGCTAATTCTCATAAGTTGTAGTTTAGGGGTGATCAATGCCACCTTTGTCGCGTCGCTTATTTGTTATTTTTTTGCAGCCCCAGCACAGTTAAGTGCATCCCTAGCGAGTTTGTCTGTAACAACCCCCATCACCTTGTTAGTGACAGAGTCACTAGGCGGTATACCCTCTTTAGCGGCAGCCATGGTGATTTTTATTGGTGTACTTGGGGCTATATTCGGTAATTTGATTTTCTCGCTGATAAATATTCGCAATGCCCAAGCAAAAGGCGTTGCCATTGGTACGGCTTGCCATGCCATTGGCACAGCATCATTGATTAGTGATCAGCCAAAAGCGGGTGCCTTTGCCTCTGTGGCGATGGCATTAAGTGCGCTACTCAGTGCTATAATCGTGCCGCTACTCTATCCTGTAATACAGCATGTTCTGGTATAGTCAGAATTCGCAGTAACCTTGTTAGGAAAACACATGATTGACTCAGAAATACAACAAGTCGAAAAATACTACAATCTAATCATGGAATATTTGGTCACCTACAGTATGCAAATTTTAGGTGCTATCTTAATTCTATTTATTGGCCTATGGATTGCGCAAAAAGTATCGAACATGGTTGCTGGCCTCATGCAACGTCACAATATCGATATTACCCTCACCAACTTTGTCAGTAATGTCATCAAAGTATTGCTGATCATTATGTTCTTAGTTATTGCCCTTGGCAAAATTGGCATTAGCGTGACCCCATTTGTCGCTGCCATTGGTGCCGCATCTTTAGGTGCTGGTTTAGCAATGCAAGGCATGCTTTCAAACTACGGTGCGGGCCTTGCTATCATTGCAACAAGGCCATTTGTTGTTGGCGATACCATCGAAGTAAAAGGCGTCAGTGGGCAAGTTAAAACCATTGAACTTGGTCACACTATTCTGATTAACGAAGAAAAAGTCGAAATCACCATTCCTAACAAACATATTGTTGGCGAAATTATACATAACTCGTTTAGCTATTCGTTAGTTAAAGGTGAAATAGACATCGCTTATGATGCCAATGCAGACCTTGCAATTGAGCTTATCGAAAAGGTGCTAAACGATCATGAGCTAGTTAGTGATTCTCCTCATGCACAAGTCGGTATCGAGCGCTTTGCTGAGAGCGGTGTTACCTTGAGCTATCGCTTTTGGGTGCCAACCACCAAAATTATTGAGACTAAATTAGCGGTGAACCGCAATGTATTTAAAGTAATTCAAGAGGCGGATATCGAAATACCTTTCCCACAACGAATTGTTACCCTCAACCAAACTAATGATAAAGGCGCTTAAAGCGCCTTTTTTGCAGCTCGTCGACAGAGATTGTGTTTACTCAAAAGATTGTAGTACAATTTAAATGATAACAATTACTATCATCAATTAACGTCGGGCTATTTTTACCATGAGTAAACGTCTTTGGTTCCAACTACATGGTTGGTTTTCGCTCCCAGTATGGGTGCTATTTTGCTTTATTTGCGTCACAGGCACTGTATCTGTGATAAGCCATGAGCTTACTTGGCTGACCAACAGTGAAGCACGTGCAAACAACCCAAATGATTTACCAGCACTTGGTGTTGATCAAGTTATTAATAGCGTTGAAAAAGCCTACCCGACTGCCGATGTAATGAGTGTACTCAATTATGAGCCTTACTTGGTAAATGCGGTTATTTTCACTGATACCGACAAACCTTACGCTGTGGCTTACGTCAATCAATACACTGGCGAAGTACAAGCGGTTAATGAAACGATCTCATTCATTGAATTTATGCGTACCCTGCACGGCTGGCTATTCTTCCCTTGGCAAGAGGGTTACAGCGTAGGTTACTATCTTGTCAGCGCCATGGCTTTTGTTATTTTAGGTGCACTAGTAACAGGCTTAGTGATTTATAAAAACTTTTGGCGTGCATTTAGTCAGCCAAAACTACGTTTTAACCAAGGCAAAAAAACCTTCCTAAAAGATTTACATACCCTAAGTGGCGTTTGGTCAATTTGGTTTATGGCAGTAATGGCACTCACAGGCCTGTGGTATTTAGTGCAAGCCATCATGTGGCATAACGAAATAGACATAGAAGAGCATGCACCGCTCGTGGCGGTTTCAACTTTGCCTGCGAATAAACAAACACCGCCAACCGATTTAAAAGCGGCACTGGCTATTACCAAAGAGAAATTCCCAGATTTCAAACCTAGTTATGTGATGCTGCCAGAGCATAACCGCGGCATGTTTAATATCATGGGCAGTGGCGATACTATTTTCTACGATAACTACGCTTACTCAACTTCAATCAATCCTTGGACGGGTGAAATTGCAGCAAGTAAAAGCCCAGAAACCATGTCGGGATTACTCACCCTTTCGCATATCGCCGATCCGCTGCATTACGGTAATATTGGCGGTCTGTGGACAAAGGTTATTTGGTTTATCTTTGGTTTGATTTTAAGTGGTATGTCGATCACTGGTTTTATGATGTACGCCGCAAAATTAGTAAATAACAAACCTGTAAAAGCGCGCCAATCAGCGCCAGTGAATAACGTTCAGGAGGCAAACTAATGGCTCGTTTACAAGCAACTTGGTGGCAACGTAAAAAGTATGTTTTACATGCTGTGGTACTGGCTTTACCTGTATGGTTTATTTATCAGTCATTAAACCCTCAGTTTCCTGCACTTTGGCAAGAGCAACAAGCGGGCGAATTTAAAATCGCCCCGATGCCGCTAAATGAAGATGCCCCGTACTCACACCACAATGAGTATGTGAAGGATTTCTTTATCGCCTTTAATCAAGGTGACATAAGCAATGTTCGACAGGCGTATTTAAATATTGGCCAAGCGCCTTTAGCACTAACGGAGTTTGCTAAAGATGAAGAAGGCATAATGCATGGCACCAATCATGGTCAGCACGCCCATGCGATAGCTCCTAAAACCATATCAGCAGATGATAAACTGTGGATCACCATCCAAACTTGGCAAGGCCAACTGCATACCCTCAAATGGGATATTCCCAGCCAGTTTATTACTCAATAACATCCGAAAAGCCACTCACTGAGTGGCTTTTTTGTATCTCAGCTAAACACTAAAGTCCCTTCCAAAACAGTTGAAGGTAAAATTTTTGTTAATTATTTTTACCATTAACCTTTACAAAGGTAATAATATAATAAAGTATTATAAATAGTTTTCATTTGCACCATTACTCTTAATTAATTGGTGTTGATCAAAACTCATCCAAGGAGCAGAACACACAAGGAAAGCTCAATAACAATGATTTGGAGACACAATGATACTTTCAAAAAAAGCCCTAGCTGCACTCAGCTTGGCAGCAACACTCATACTGCCCAATGCTTATGCGATTGATAATGGCGTATACACCATTAAATCAAAGTACAGTGCTAAATTTGTTGAAGTAGCCAGCGCGCAAACCAACGATGGTGCGAATGTTAGTCAGTGGGCTGACACTAATCACGACACCCAGCGCTGGTTAATCACTAACATAGGTGGCAGCAACTATTCGGTTATTAACTTAAACAGTGGTAAAGCCCTCGAAGTGTTTGACTTCTCGACTGCCGATGGCGGTAATGTGGTGCAATATGAGTATGCTGATGTTGCCAGCCAACACTGGCAAATTAATGATGAAGGTAGCGGCTATTACAGCTTCATTAACGATCACAGTGGCAAGGCACTCGACCTTTATGCTTTTAATGGCAACGATGGCGCGAATATTAGCCAGTGGAGCTACAACGGCAGCGATGCACAGCAGTGGCAGCTAACCAAGCTTGCTAATGTTGAATCAACCCCTTGGGATCCATCCACAACCAATGGCGCAGCAGATCACTGGCCACTTACAGGTAATTTAGTCACCCACGATCCAACCCTTGGCTATGAAAATGGCACTTGGTGGGTTTTTCAAACTGGCCCTGGTATTTACGGTAAATATTCAAGCAACGGTGTAGATTGGAATGATGCGCAACCAATTTTCTCAAATGGTTTAAGCTGGTGGAGCAACTATGTGCCAGATCATGATGGAATTGATGTCTGGGCGCCTGAATTAAAAAGCTACAATGGTCGTAGCTGGCTTTATTATTCGATTTCGACCTTTGGTTCACGTGTTAGCGCTATTGGCCTTACATCAGCAAGCAGTGTAGCAGCCGGTGATTGGCGTGATGATGGTTTAGTCATTAACACGACCAATAGCAATAATTATAACGCCATTGACCCTGATCTTGTGGTGGCAAAAGATGGTGCACCTTGGCTTGCCTTTGGTTCATGGAATTCGGGTATTAAACTAACACGTATTAACCCAATGACCATGAAACCATTTGGTCAAATCTACTCTTTAGCAAGTCGCTCTGGTGGCATCGAAGCGCCTACCATAGTGTATCGCCAAGACTATTACTATTTGTTTGTTTCAGTTGGCAAATGCTGTGATGGCACGAATAGTACTTACCGTATTGCGTATGGTCGCTCTAGTGACATCCGCGGCCCATACCTAGATAAAAATGGCACCGACATGCTAGCTAGCGGCGGTAGCATTCTAGATGCGGGTAACAGCCAATGGGTAGGTCCAGGGGGACAAGACATTTTAAATACCGATGTGATTGTTCGTCATGCCTATGATGCAGGTGACAATGGCACCCCTAAATTGCTCATCAGCACCCTGAATTGGGATGCAAACGGTTGGCCTAAATACTAGTTCTCCCCACTAAGCGCGTGCAAGCGCGCTTTTTACAATCTATCTAATATACTGCGAACAAATTCAGAATTAAGAATCTGAGTAACTGCTCCGCTACACCACAAATAGGCACGTTGAATCGGATAACCTTTAAAAATCCAACGCTTACGCACATGATTAAAGTCATGCAAATAATCCGCTTTTGCTTGCGGTAACGAGTCTTTGGCTAACTTCTGCCACGCCTTATAAACCCCACTCATATCGGCACCACGCATAAAACGCTGTAACCAGCGCGGAAAGCGTGCAAAGCGAATCGCTGACTGAAAATCAATAATATAAGGCTTGCCATCTTTTGAACAAATCACATTTCCCAAATTACGTAAATCCAGATGCACCACCCCGCGGCGATGCATTTTTGCTACCAAACGCTCAAACTCTTTAAAGAAATCACCCGGTAAATGCTGCTGTTGCAAGGCAAGCTGGCGAAGTGGCGTGCCTTCAATAAAATCATAAGCGATGGCAATTGATGACAAACGACAAAAGTTATCGACCACTCCGTCTACGTCTTGCAGGCGTGCCAGCCCCTTGTACTCTTGATTGATAAATAGCGGCGCGATGGTTTTTCTCACCCACCACGGGCTGTGCTGAAAGTCTTTAATAATTAGATCAAATTGCGCGTCTTTATAACGATAAACAATGGCATTGGCAAAGCGGCCTGTGTGAACAACCGACAAACCTTCTGGGCTAAATTGATGAGCTGGAAATTGAGCGTGAAGCTGCGCAAGCAAAGATGATTCAAACATAACAACCCGGACTTGTTAAAATTAAATGCCTAGGCAACTATATTATCAAAATGCATCTACAGCGACAATGTACCGCTTAGAGAAATTTATGCTTTTAAATTATGAATTGCTCTAAACAGTAAGCTTGCGAGTTGCTTTTGCTCATCATCAGAGAAGCCTGTGAGTGCTTTGCGATAGATATCATTTACAGTGGGTAAAATTTCCGGGTAGAGCTGTTGGCCTTTTTCTGTGAGGCATAAAAGAGTTGAACGGCGATCTTCAACTGACTGCTTCTTAGCAACTAAGCCCTTGTCTTCTAAACGAGAAAGTAATCGACTCATGGCACCACGGTCATACACCATGTGCTCACAAAGCTCAGCCAAGGTATTTACTTTACCGCGTGCAAGTAGCACAACCACGATGTACTGAGCCGAGGTTAGCTCTTTATCCTCTAACGCATTATCAAGATGAGTCACCAGATTTGAACGTAAATAAGAGACTAAGCGACCTAAGTCTTGTACGGGATCTAAATCTTCAATACAGCACTGGCCAATTGATGCAGGTTCTTTCATATTTCCTCTAAAGCGATGAATAGCAATTCATAGACAGTTAATCGGCAAAATAATTCAATCCTATTAGATTGCTTCAACGGCTATGAATAGTGTAGCGTGAAGAAGCGTACTAACTGTCGGGGGCGTTATGCTAACTAAACAACATATTATCAAGTATTTATCTCTTACAATACTGCTACTTCTTTGTTGGCTAGAGCATTATAACCATTTCATTATGCGCTTTATCGACAGCGCCCTTGTACAATCAACCCTAGTGTATGCTTCATCTCGTACAGTTAATGCTGCTATATCGCTATTGCAATCAGCCGAAGTGGGCATTGGTATTGCCAGTATTCAACCTGCACAACTACTCGACCCAGTAAATGACCTAGCTGAATACATGTCGGATGCTATGCGCCTTGCAATAGGCTCGTTATTTTTACAGCGCATTTTATACACCATTTCTTCTGGGGTTATTTTTAGTGGTGTTTTTACTGTTTCGGTCGTCGCTTACTTTATCTGTGAATGGCGTAACTATTTACCTAACTTACGTCATAAGATTATGGCAAGCCTGATTTTAATTCGCTTTTTAGTGCCTGCGGTGGTGCTGACAACAGGCCTCGTCAGCCAGATATTCTTAGATGAGCAAATTAACCAGCAAAGTGAGCTGGTGAGCGAGAAAGTCGAGACAGTGAATAGCAGTGCAAATAATACCTCGGCCTTATCTGCCAAGCTAAAGGCCGAGGTCGATAGTGAAAAACAAACCATCTTCGACAAGCTCTCGCTATTAAATGAGCAGCAGATTAAGAACCACCAGCAAGCGACAGAACTCAAAGTTAAGCTAACAGAGGTCGATAGCCAAATAGAAGCGATTCAAGCAACTCGCAGCTTGTCTGAGCGACTGACCTTTACTGAGCTTGAACAAGCCAAGCCATTACTTGATAAAAAGCAGCAATTAACAGCGCAGTTTAATGCGGTACTAAACCAGCAAAGACAGCTGAACCTAGACAAAGACGCCTTAAACGAACAACTAGAAAACTTAAATGCATCACTTAACCAAGACCAATCATCGCAAGTGAGCAAAATTATCGATACCGTCACCTCTGGCATTAGCAACATGGTGGCAGCCGTCGAAGACTTATTCATCGACTTTTTGAATATCTTGTCTCTACTAATTTTAAAGCTGTTATTAATGCCGCTAATATTTTTATACCTATTTAACAAAGCCTTTAAGGCTATTTGGCAGCGCCGCTTTATGGATATGGTAATACAAACAAAGCAACTGGCTGTTAATCGCTGATATTTCAACTAAAGTTATAAACCTAACTCGTTTTTAAAGGATATAAGTATGACTGAGCAACGCCATAACCACATTCCCCAAGAAGCTTTCGATTGGTACGATGAATACGCCCATGGCTTAATGGACCGCCGTACCTTTATGAAAAAGCTGGGTGGCTTAGTCGCCCTTGGTTATTCAATGGCAATGCTAAGTAGCGCTTTACTGCCAAACTACGCATTAGCTGAGCAAGTGTCCTTTAATGACCCTGATATCAAAGCTAGCTATAAAACCTTTGACTCGTTTAAAGGACATGGCGAAGGTAAAGGTTATTTAGTAGAACCCGCTAATTTAACCGGCAAGCTCCCAATAGTATTAGTGATCCACGAAAACAGGGGTTTAAACCCTTATATTAAAGATGTTGCTCGTCGCCTTGCCAAAGCTGGATTTATTGCCTTTGCGCCAGATGCATTACACCCTCTTGGTGGCTACCCTGGCAATGACGATGAAGGTCGCGCCATGCAGCGCTCTATGGATAAACAAAAAATCCAACAAGACTTTATTGCCGCAGCTGAATACATAAAAAGACACCCAAATAGTAATGGCAAACTCGGTGCGGTAGGCTTTTGCTTTGGTGGTTATATGGTTAACTACCTAGCAGCCGTTGATAGCAAACTAATCAATGCGGGCGTGCCCTATTACGGCACTCCAGCCGTTAAAGAACTCAGACAAAATATCAAAGCCCCGCTACTTGTACACTTAGCTGAATTTGATAAACGCGTTAATGCAACGTGGCCAGAATACGAGAGCGACTTAAAAGCGCATCAAGTGCCTTACACTATGCACATGTATGAACTAGCAAATCATGGTTTTCATAACGACTCTACCTCTCGTTATGATGAAAAACAGGCGGAGCTGTCATGGCAACGCACATTGGCGTTTTTCAATGAGCAATTGATTTAAACAGAGCAATTTCATACACTCCCGAAAAAATTTTAGGCTAGAAAAGAGATGGAATCGCAAGTCAGTTATCGCTTTGACTCACAGCAAACCGCCAATCGGTTTTTAAACAAGCTTAAGCATTGGTCAGTGGCTAAGGTCACTGCGAGTCTTTGCCAAGGTGGTTATGGCGTGAAAATACGTTACGAAGTCGATAATAGTGGCTTTGATTACACCCTTGCAGAGCTTGATGATTTAGCGATGCAACACGAAGGCGAAGAGATTTAATACCCATATTCTAGGCATAAAAAAACGGCTAACCTTAGTTAGCCGTTTTATTAAAGCTGTGCTAATAAAACGCTACTTATAAATCAAAGCTACGTGAAATAGACGCGACAATACGCTCGTCTGCGGTATCCCAGTCTAGGCTGGTATTTTCGCCAGCAAGCTCAAAATCAAAACCTGCAAAGCTTGTTTGATAGGCTAAACGATAATGGTTGTATGACTTATCATTACCATCCCAAGCAAACTTATTGCCATCTAATGAGTTAGATACATCAAAACTGGCACGAATTGCATGATTTGGGGCAATTTCAAAGGTATGCGCAAGCATAGAAATTACATGCCCAGCATCGGTACCGAAATAATCCCAAGCGTACCAAAAGTTAAGTTCTGTGAAACCCAGACTATTGGTGTAACCAAACTTTGCATAAGTCTCAAAATAATTACCGTCGCTTGAGTAATCTTCACCATGGTAAGAGTAATAAGCAATACCATAATCAACACTAAGGGCATCGTTTATCTCAACATAATTACCAAAATACGCATCCCACTCAATGTCAGTACCTTCACCAAAATCTACATTTGAAGCCCAAGTACCTACATACATGCCTGAATCGGCAAAGGCGTAATCTAAACTACCTTGAATTGCAGGATCATTCTGAGTCTGGCTTACACCATTGAAGGTGTAATCTGATGCCAATGTAACCGTAGTCGATAAGTCAGCCACGGCTGATGTCGATAGTAATGCCAATGGCAACGCTGCTGCTAATACTGTTTGTCTTGTTGTCATGTTGGTTTCCCCTAGCTAACTGTTTCTATTTTTGTGTAATCTAATTTATTGTCTTTTGGTGAGCCTTCGATATTTTTCACTGTTTTTAACTTGCTGTAGCCAATAAACGCAGCACAGCCGAAAAATAATGCAATAACGAGCGCACCAACCCATTGGATCTGTAAAAAGTCGAACTTAAACAGCAGGGTTAACAATGAAAGCGCCACCACATTTAAGGCAATATAATTAAATTTACCTAAACGCTTCACCGTTAAGTTTAGGTTATCTGTGTATAAACGGATCAAAGAATCAAGTGAGTTGATCACAAACACCACACCAACAAACACCATTGCGATGTTTTTCAGGCCTGCTGTTGCAATACCCGCTTCATGGTATTGATACAAAACACTAAACCAGATAGCGATTGGAATAGACGGGAAAATCAACATAGCTGCCAGTACTTGGTAAGTTTTTAAACCACCCACAAAGCGCGAAGTAAATTGACCAATCATGATGCTCCAAGCAAACCACCAAAACAGGTAGAAGGCATGGTAATCATTTAGTGGTAATACAAACTCATTAATATTGCCAAAGTAGCTGCCAATTAACGCAAGGTTATCAACAAATGCTGATGTTTGTGCATCAGAACCCACAAAGGCACCGAACCACATAAATGCGATTAAAGCGATAAACAACCAAGTAGTAGAAATACTTAAAAAGCGTACATACTTAATGTCTGTGCTCGAATACACAGCAAAACAAATCGCTGCAAACACCATTAAGTAGAATGTCGGAATAATTGACTCACCATCACCAAGCGACGGCAAATACCAAGGTAAATTCGACAGCAGTAAAAATGCAGTAAATGCGCATGTACCAATAATAACTATGTTATTTATTAGTTTTACCCAAGCAATTTCAAAAAATTTTACTTTGGGCTCTATTACGCAGAAATAAAAGCACGTAAGGAAATAAAATCCCCAGATCAAGAAGCCCCAAAAACCAAACTCGATGGCTAATGGATTGGCAAACGCATACTCTGGGCTTGCTTTTATGTCTGCATAACCTGCAAACTCTGTCAGTGGAAACATAATCAAGCCAACATCTAGGCCCGATGTAAATAAAATTGCAATGAACGTAAACGTTCTAACCGGTGTGACGCCAACACACCTTACCGTACCCCATTTAAATAAAATAACCGCAATTGCTAACAGGGTAAAAATGATGCCAGCACTAAGCCAAAAGGTCATAGTTACCCCCCCAAAATAAGTAATAATACTTCATTGTTTCTCCAGTTTTATTCCTCGCATTAACGCATCACAAACAACTCGTGATGCGCGCCACTGCAAGCCCCACAGCCGAAACTGCGGGTGGCCTTATTAGATCTCCGAACTACGCTGCGTTGATTGCCATTGTTTTTCCATAGCAACATCTGCAGTTGATGCCGATAACACAGGCTTACCTAAGATGTGGTCCGCCGCTTTTTCTGCCACCATAATGGTTGGCGCATTTAAATTACCGTTTGGAACGGTTGGGAAAATAGATGAATCTACAACCCGTAAACCTTCGATACCGTGCACTTGAGTTTGCGAGTTAACCACGGCCATCTCGTCTTCACCCATCTTGCACGAACATGACGGATGGTAAGCACTCTCAACCGCTTGACGAACAAACGCATCTATTTCTTCATCGCTTTGAACATCTTTACCGGGTTGAATTTCACCATCGCGATACTCATCAAACGCACTTTGCTCAATAATCTCGCGAGTTAGACGTACACAAGCTCTAAAGCCTTCAATGTCATCTTGATGCTGTAAGTAGTTAAATTGGATCTTTGGCGCAACCTGAGGATCCGCCGACTTAATCGTTACTGCACCACGGCTTTTTGGTTTGTTATGCCCAACATGAACTTGGAAGCCATGACCATCAAAGGCACTTTTACCGTCATAACGAATGGCAGCTGGTAAAAAGTGATACTGAATATCTGGCCATTCAACACCCGGTTTTGAGCGAATAAATGCACATGATTCAAAATGGTTCGTCGCCCCTAAACCTGAGCGATTTAATAACCAACGAGCACCAATTAGCCCTTTTGAAACAAGGCCTAATTTGCCGTTTAAAGTAATTGGTTGCTTACACTTATATTGGAAGTAAAACTCCAAGTGGTCTTGTAAGTTTTGGCCAACACCTGGTAAGTGGTGTTTAACCTCAACACCCGCTTCGCTCAGGATATCTTTATCACCAATACCTGATAATTGCAGAATATGCGGTGAACCAATTGGGCCCGCACTTAAAATAACGTCTTTTGCTGCAAATGCCTGCTGCTTAGAGCCAGACACTGAAAACTCAACACCAACGGCTTTTTTGCCTTCGAGCAATACTTTTTCAGCTAAAGCACCGGTGATTAGCGTTAGGTTTTTACGTGACTTAACAGGGTCTAAATACTCACGGCTAGCAGAGCTTCTTACGCCATCTTTAACTGTCATATGCATTGGCCCAAAACCTTCTTGCTGGGCTGCATTGTAGTCATCAGTTTGCGCATAACCTGCTTGTTGGCCCGCTTTGATAAAGGCTTTATAAAGCGGGTTAGCCATTTCATTACCGTTATTAACCCCTAATGGGCCGTTATCGCCACGGTAACTGTTACCACCTAAGTAGAATGATTCAGCACGTTTAAAGTACGGTAAGCATGCTTGGTAATCCCAACCATTAGCGCCGTGTTGCTGCCACTCATCAAAATCTTTGGCATGGCCACGTACATACACCATGCCGTTAATAGATGATGAGCCACCTAACACCTTACCTCGCGGGCAGTGCATCTGGCGGTTATCTAAATATGGCTCTGGCTCGGTATGAAATTGCCATGCATATTTGTCAGTATTCATTGGGATTGATAGCGCGGTAGGCATCTTTATAAAAATGCTTTTATCACTACCGCCCGTTTCAAGTAATAACACCTTATTAGAAGGGTCTGCTGATAGTCGGTTTGCCAACACGCAGCCTGCTGAGCCAGCACCGACTATGATGTAATCATAGTTCTGTGTACTCATTAAAATGGACTCTCTATATTGCTCATACCCACATAAATCGATTTAGTTTGGGTATAGTGATCTAAGGTTTCGATACCGTTTTCACGGCCGATTCCTGATTGCTTATAACCACCTACTGGCATTTCTGCAGGTGAATTACCATAGCTGTTTATCCAACAAATACCGGCTTGTAATTGATGGATCACGCGGTGTGCACGCTGAATATCTTTAGTGAACACGCCTGCGGCTAAGCCAAGGTGGGTATCGTTTGCACGCTGAATAACATCATCTTCATCATCAAACACCAACACGCTCATTACCGGGCCAAAGATCTCTTCTTTAACTATGGTCATGTCGTCTTTACAGTCGACAAAAACGGTCGGTTCAACAAAGTAACCGTTTGGTGCAGATGCAGGTGACAGAGCCTTGCCACCGGTTAGCAAGGTTGCGCCTTCTTGAATACCTTTATCGATATAGCCAAGTACAAGCTCTTGGTGTTTTTTAGAGATAAGCGCCCCTAAATTCACCTCAGGATCCATTGGGTCGCCAGCAATAATATTTTGCTCAGTGCGTGTTTTCAGCTCATCAATAAACTGCTGATAAACATTTTTATGCACATAAATGCGCGTACAGTTAGTGCAGATTTCGCCTTGCGTATAAAAATTACCTATCATTGCGGCACTAACGGCTTGTGATACATCGGCATCATCAAATACTAATAACGGTGACTTACCGCCAAGCTCCATGGTCACATCTTTCAGTGAACCAGCGGCGCTTGCCATTACTTTTTTGCCTGTGCCTACTTCACCAGTGAAAGACACTTTTTCAATATTTGGGTTTGCTGTTAACCATTGCCCGACTTCAGCAGCGCCTTGCACAACGTTGAATACGCCAGCAGGTACACCCGCTTCGATGAAAATCTCTGCAAGTTTAATTGCACCAAGTGGTGTTTCTTCAGAAGGTTTGAAAATAACCGCATTACCCGCAGCCAGTGCAGGGCCTGATTTCCAACACGCAATTTGCAGTGGATAGTTCCATGCACCAATACCGGCACAAATACCTAAAGGCTCTTTACGTGTGTAGTAAAAGTCATTGCCAACCATTTGTTGCTGACCCACTTGTGCAGGCGCAAGACCAGCAAAATATTCGATAACATCGGCGCCTGTTTCAACATCGACACACTCGGCTTCTTGCCAAGGCTTCCCCGTATCAAGTACTTCTACTTTTGCCAGTTCATCGTTACGTTCGCGTAAGATTGCCACGGCTTTTAATAAAATACGGCTACGCTCAATTGGCGTCATTGCAGACCATGCTGCAAACCCTTGTTTTGCGCTTTCGATTGCCGCGTTTTGAATAAACTCATCAGCGATTTCAACGTGATAAATCACTTCATCCGTTGCAGGGTTCTTAACCGCAAAGGTATCGCCAGTTTGATTCTTTAAAAAATGGCCATTAATAAAATTTTCGTAAACAGGTGTGGTCATTTTAGGCTCCATACTGTTTTATCAGTGAACGAATGTAGTCTTTAGCTAATTGCTCACAATGTTCGAATTGATCTTGGTCTGACTTACTTAATACAGCTCTTAGCCATAAACCATCGATCATGGCTGCACTTAACTCAGCGGCTAAGTTGGCATCACTATCGCTCATTAACTGTTTGAATGAGCTTAATAAGTTACTAAATAAACGTTTACTATTTACGTTTTGTAAGCGATGCAACTGGGCGTCGTGCATTGAATGCGCCCAAAAGCTCAACCAAGTTTTGGTGTTATTGCTTTGCTGCTGAATGCGCGAAAAGTTTGCTTCAACGATAAACATTAATCGTTGCTCTGGGCTGGTCTGCGGCGTTACTTGGTTCATCAGAGCTTGCTTTAAGCTGGTCAATAAATAACGCACAGTAGCTTCAATTAAGCCCTGCTTACCACCAAAATAATGACTGATAATGCCAGACGATAAGCCCGCCTTTTTACTAATGCTATTTATGGTGGTGCCTTGCAAACCAAGCTCTGCAACCGACTCTATTGTGGCGTCAATTAACTGCTGACGACGAACAGGTTCCATTCCAACTTTCGGCATAATTTTTTATTGATTGAACGTTCAATTAAAATAAAGGTTAAGGTAATGAGCATGGCAATTCAAGGTTGACAAATTGTAAACAACCGCAAAGCTACACTCGTAAGTTAAGCTAACCCACTGTTCTTACGTTTATTATCCGAAATATAAAAAAGTTTTAAATTTATTCAAAATAAAGCCTAAAAAGTATGGTTTTAGGCTAAAATACGGAAAAAAGAGAAAATTTATTGCAGGCGTATTTTTAATAAAAAAGCGCTTATAAAAGCGCTCATATTAGGCTAAAAATTAAGCGAGGCTCATTCGTGGTATTTACGAATCACCGCTATTTTGCCATCTTCTATTTCGAGCACATCCATAATGGTTTGCGTGTATTTAATTTCTTGCTGGTTTTGCGGGTGTATACCTTTAGCATGATGGGTATAACGCAAGGCAATGGCAGAATCATTAAAAATAAAGGTATCGAGTAAGTTTGCTTGGTATTCAGTGTGTGCCCCAAGATAAAAAGTCATGCCTTTACGCATCATCGCTTTGCCATCTGGCTCTCTTGAATCATCTGTTTGATAAGGTAAATGTTGATTTGCTACATCATCAGTTAATAAAGCTAAAAAAGATTCTAGCTCTTTGTTGGTAGCATTAGGTGCTTGTGTTGCAACCATGGTATTAAAGTACTGCTGTGCTAATGCTGTGAGCTCTGGGTTAGCTTGCTTTGCTTGGCTAGTAAATGTGCTTAACAGGCAAATAGCTAGAAAATAAAGGTGCTTCATCGTTATTCCTTGTGGTTTTAGTTATTGACTAATAATCAAACTATGCACCTAAAATAACGACAAAGCCCCGAACTATCAATATATTAGTTTAAGCTGTTTGTGGCCTTGGGGTCTCGCGTTTATCTAAATAACCGCTGTATCGTGTTGCAATTAACGCCGCTAGACTAATGATAGCACCAATCCAAGCAGTGTCTTGCAATGAGTAGTTTTCAACGACAACACCACCTAACACTGAGCCCAGCGCAATACCGATATTAAACGCTGCAATGTTTAACCCTGAGGCCACATCGACAGCATTCGGTGTGAACTTTTCGGCAAGTTTAACCACATATACTTGCAGCCCAGGCACATTACCAAACGCAAATGCCCCCCATACAAGTATGGTCAGTACCGCAGCGACTTTAGATTGCATGGTAAAGGTCAGCACTAACAGCACAATACTCAAAGCACTAAAGATAATGGTCAGCGCACTAATCGGGCCTTTTTTATCAGCTAACTTACCGCCGTAGATATTGCCAACAGCAACCGATACCCCATATACCAGCATAATTAAGCTAATGGTGGCTGATGCAAATCCAGTTTGCTGCTCTAAAATTGGCGCTAAATAGGTAAAGGCAGTAAATGTGCCGCCATAACCAAGTATGGTCATCAAGTACACCAGTAAAAGCCTAGGTTGCACCATTACTTTTAGCTGCTCACTCAAAGTAGCTGGTTTACTTTGCTTTAAGTTGCTCGGAATTAAAAACGCGCTACCGATCAGTGCAATTAATCCCAGTAAAGACACCACTAAAAAGGTCGCTCGCCAGCCAAAGTGCTGACCAATCCACGTTCCTAATGGCACACCGGTTACTAATGCAACCGTTAAACCGGTAAACATAATCGCAATGGCACTAGCTTCTTTATCTTTACTGACAAGCCCAGTAGCCATGGTTGAACCAATTGAGAAAAACACCCCATGGGCAAGGCCTGTTAGAATCCTTGCGGTGATCAAGCTACCATAACTAGGTGCTTGCCAAGCCAGTAAATTACCGATTACAAATAGGCTCATTAAGCTAAGTAATACATGTTTTCGATTCCAGCGTCCGGTAAGCGCAGTTAATACTGGCGCCCCCACCGCAACCCCTAATGCGTACAAGCTAACAAGTAGCCCGGCACTCGGTAACGAAACCGCTAAATCATCAGCGATGGTTGGCACTAAGCCGACAATCACAAACTCAGTGGTGCCTATGGCAAACGCACTGAGAGTTAATGCAAGTAATGCTATTGGCATCACATATCCTCTATTAATTTTGAAAGTGCAGCTATTGTGGCTAAAATTAAATTTGCAAAAAATAGCAGTAGTGACAAAATACTTTTGTCAAAAATGAAAAGGTAAAACCATGAGCGTGATCTCCAACACCCAAGATTTAGAAGCATTTATTAGCGTGGTTGATACCGGCGGCTTCTCAAGTGCAGCCAATGCCTTAGATGAGCAAGTAGCAAAAATATCACGGGCGGTAACTCGGCTTGAAAAATCATTAAACGTTACCTTATTCAACCGCACCACAAGACGTATTGAGCTGACCGAAGAAGGTCAGTTATTTTTAGGCTATGCTAGAGAAGCACTCAGTCAGCTAGCACAAGGCGAAGAAGCCTTAAAGCTTCTACACTGCGCCCCTTCAGGAAAATTAAGAGTCGATGCTGCAAGTCCTTTTGTGTTTCACCAATTAGCACCACATTTAAAAGCCTTTAACCAAGCTTATCCTGACATAAAACTTGAGATCACCAGCCACGACAACATTATCGATTTGCTTGAGCATAAAACCGATATTGCTATTCGTATTGGTGAGCTTGCTGACTCAAACTTGCATGCGCGCACTTTGGGAGTCAGTAAATTACAGCTCGTTGCCAGCCCTAATTATTTAAAAGCAGCACCGCCATTAAATGAGCTAACCGACTTAGCCTCACATCATCTTATTGGTTTTACCGACGCGCCGCATTTAAATCACTGGCCGCTAACCACACCTTTAGACCTTAAATTTTCAATCAGTGCATCAAGCGGTGAAACTGTGCGCCAACTTTGTATTCAAGGTCATGGCATTTCCTTGTTGTCGGAATTTATGATCAACGAAGATTTAAAAGCAGGCCGTTTAGTTAAAGTGCTCGAAGGCGAAGTACTGAGCCCTAATCGTCGCGAAAAAGTGCATGCGGTGTATTATCAAAACAGCGGTGTGTCATCACGAGTATTAGCGTTTTTAGACTTTATAGCACCCAGGTTAACGCTGTAGTTTTTTTGCACTTTTAACAAAAGTGTTTTGTGATTACCGGCATTAATTTCATAAATAATTTTCGTTATGCTGAAAGCATATTCGCTTTCAAGGATCCGTAATGAACAAATTATTCGATACTATACAACTTGCCGGTCATACATTAAAAAACCGTATTGTTATGCCACCGATGACTCGCTCTCGCTCATCACAACCGGGTGATATCGCCAATGAATTAATGGCCGACTACTATGCACAACGTGCCAGTGCTGGCTTAATTATCAGCGAAGGCACACAAATATCAGCCCTAGGTAAGGGCTATGCTTGGACACCGGGTATTTATACTGCCGAGCAAATTGCTGGCTGGAAAAAAGTAACCGACAAAGTTCATCAAGCTGGTGGCATTATGTTCGCTCAGCTTTGGCATGTTGGCCGAGTGTCTCACCCAAGTAATACAGGTGGCGAGCAACCAATTGCGCCATCTGCGATTGCAGCTAAAGACGTAAAAGTTTTTATTGATGAAGATGACAAACCCGACTTTGTTGCCACTGCACAGCCACGCGCAATGAGCCATGACGACATCAAACAGGTTATAAACGAATATCGCCAAGCTGCCCGTAATGCAGTTGATGCAGGGTTTGATGGTATTGAACTTCACGCTGCCAATGGTTATTTAATTAATCAATTTATTGATTCAGAGTCAAACCAACGCACTGATGAATACGGCGGCAGTTTAGAAAACCGCTTACGCTTTTTACAACAAGTGACACAAGCGGTTTGTGATGAAATTGGCGCTGAGCGTGTTGGCGTACGCCTTGCTCCACTCACAACCCTCAATGGGACGGTCGATGATAACCCGTTCGAAACCTATATTGGCGCAGCAAAAGTACTCAATCACCTTAACGTTGCTTATCTGCACATTGCTGAAGCTGATTGGGATGATGCGCCTTTAATGGAGCAAAGTTTTAAGCAAGCACTACGTGAGAACTATGCTGGACTAATGATTTATGCAGGCAAATACACTGGCGAGAAAGCAGAGCAAGCATTAGCCGCAGGCTGGGCTGATTTAATTGGTTTTGGTCGCCCGTTTGTTGCCAACCCAGATCTGCCAGCACGCATTGAACAAGGCATTGAACTGGCTCAGCATGATCCAGATACCCTATTTGGAGGCGGTGCTAAAGGCTACACTGACTACCCATTAGCAACGCAATAACGCGCTAAAAAAGGAGGCTCGTCAACCAATAGCTCAATACAATAAAGTTGATGTTGGCGAGCGCTCTTAACCACCAAGGAGCAGAGCTAAACTGGAGTTGGCTGTACTTGCTTACTAACACCAAAGCGCCCATCACAGTAAACCAAGGAGTAAAAAAGAATAGTGGCTTTAACTTCACTAAACTCACCGCTAAATCGTGCAGCGCACCACTGACAGCAAAAGTAACAACAACCGCACACCAACCCGGCATAATGTCATTGCAAGGCTTCATTACATACCGAGATAAATAATAGCTCCACACCGGATTCCAATATCGCCAAAACAGATAAAACGTGCTCGCACCCAGCGAACGTGTCAGCATATTGCGCAGCGAATCTTTATGCCCCAGAGGCACACCTGTGCGTTTTTTAACGTATTGAGCAAGGGAAATAGCTGCAGACACTGGCTTTCTCTTTTTTACTAATGACTCAATTAGACTACTAAACAGCCAATAAAAGAGAAACCAAAACAGGGTTAGAAATTGTAACGGTTTATTTTATTCGTATTGGTTTTGCGCAGATAGATAGCTGGTAATCACCCATTACTTCTGCTATCAACATTAGAGGGACACCAATGAAAACCTCATTATCATTGATTGGCTACTGAGTGAAACATTGAAAGTGTACCCTAATGGGGTATACTATGATTTATAAAACAAAGGATTTTGTTTCGCGCACGAAAAAAGAAAGTTTGTCTGATATTGATTTAATAAACGCTTGCAAAGAGATGTCAGCAGGCCTTTTCGATGCAGACCTAGGTGGTAATGTTTATAAAAAGCGCGTAGCCATGGGCAGTAAAGGAAAAGAGCTGGTTACAGAACTATCGTCGGGGCCGTAATTGGTGATAAATATTTCTTTCTCTACGCATTTGCTAAAAACGATAGAGCTAATATAAATGCTAAAGAAAAATTAGCATTAAAAGAGTTAGCAAAAGAGTTTATTCGATTTTCCCAAAGTGAACTTGAACAACTAGTCGATGATGGCGAACTTTTAATTGTAGGTGATGATCATGAGTGACATATTAAAGTCAGTTCACAAAACAGTGAGTGGATTAAAAAAGTCAGGAGTTATAGACAAAACGACGATGCGTAAATTTGACGCATTATGCCTTACAAGTGTTCATGAATTTACCCCCGAACAAGTTCGTAACTTAAGACTGAAATACAATCTTTCACAACCGGTTTTTGCTCAATACTTAAATGTCAGTGACAAGTTAGTTAAAAAATGGGAGCAAGGTGATAGCTCACCAAGAGGAGCAGCATTGAAAATGCTCACTCTGGCAGAGCAAAAAGGGTTAGAAGTAATCGCTTAAGCCTAATCCAAAGTGTTGTAATTTTGAGCATTCAGCTTCATTAAAATCACATCTTACTTTTTACTTTATTAGTTGCTTGGCTGGTGGCGGGGTTGTCTGGCCAAAAATGTTTTGGATAACGCCCTTTCATTTCTTTTTGCACATCGCGGTAACTTGTTTGCCAAAAGTTAGCTAAGTCTTGAGTTAACTGCAGTGGTCGCCGCGCTGGTGATAATAGCTCCATTAATAATGGCAATTTACCTTGTGCCAGCAAAGGCGTGCTGGTCATGCCATACACTTCTTGCATGCGCACACTGAGCTTCGCAGGGCCATCAAGTTGATAGCTCACTTTTACATTTGAACCACTTGGCACCGTTAATCGTAAGGGGAGCAATTCATTCAATAAACTTTGCTGCTGCCAATCAAAACAGCTTTTAATCGCTTCGCTGTAATTGAACTTTTTTAATTGCTCAAGGTTTTTTATATCATCCAAATAAGGTGCAAGCCATTGGCTATCGGCAATTAAATCATCATGATTTAAACGCGGGAATGACTCTGGTAACAGCTTACTTGCCAAGCTCATTCGAATAAGTAACTGCTCACTATCGGGCTGTTCATTAAATAACGAAAAGCCCTGCTTACTAAATAAGTTTAACCACGCTTTAGTGCGCTCGCTCTTATCTAGAGGCTGTTTACTTGGTTGACTCGCTATGGTGATAGCACCGAGCTTGAGCTCATCTTGATGGATAAAACGCCCTGCTTTTTCATCGTATTCGCAGCGAGTTTGCTCAGTAAATAAATGCGAAAGCTCATCTTCTAGCTCACTTGGCATAAAGGCAACAGCAGCAAAAACCCGGTTTCCCTTATGACCGCCCATATGCGCAATGGCAATATAGTCATCGTTATGCCAAAACTCCTCACTTAAGTCGGCGCCCGCACCATTGGCAAGTAAATAACCATTACCGCGCTTTTTGGCTAAACGGTCAGGAAAGGCAAGTGCCACTAGCAGCGACAAGTACTCTGTTTTAAGCTCATTAACCGGCTTGAGCTGTAAGCGCGATAGCCAATAATTTAATTGCTGCTTAAATACTGGGTGCGGTTTACTGTGCTGACTGTGTAATGCCAAATTAAGATCAGCTGGCATACTAATGCGGCTTTCAAGCAGTGCAGTTAAATACCCCGCTAATACATAAATACCAGGCATGTGCTGCTCTAGTTGCTTTGCCTTAATGAGCATGTGCGAGAGGCGAATATCGGCTCCATAGCTAAGCATTTGGCTGCCAAGGGCTGTTAGCTTTTCATTTTCATCAATGGCTTCGAGCATTTTTAAAAGTGCTGTTGCCTGTTTAATCTGCTGGCTACTAGGTGGGTCGAGTAAGCTAAGCTCAGCAAGTGATGCCCCCCACTGCTTTGTCTCTAATAACAATTGACTAATATCACTGGTCAAAATTTCTGGCGCATCATGACTGTTACGGCGCTCAAAGGTTTGTTTAGAGCCTAATCGATACACAACCCCCGGCTCAATTCGCCCAGCACGACCAGCGCGCTGAATGGCAGAAGAACGAGAAATACTTTGCGTAACAAGCTCTGTAACACCGGTTTTTAAATTGAAATTGGCAGCACGGCGTTTGCCGCTATCAACCACAATGCGTATTCCTTCAATGGTCAAACTGGTTTCAGCGACATTGGTGGTTAATACCACTTTGCGTTTGCCATTTTTAGCAGGCGCGATAGCAGCTTGTTGCTCGTTTTTATTTTGCTCACCATACAAGCTAAATACTTCAACGCTATCATTTAAATCATTTAAAGACTGCTGAACGCGCATGATTTCACGCTGTCCAGGTAAAAACACTAAAGCACTGCCCGATTGCTCACTAAGCGCCTGTTTTATTAGTGCAGGTATGTCATCGAGCCAACGGCTTTCGTCTTTAAGTGGAATATACACTTCATCAATAGGGTAGCTTCGACCTTGTGATGAAATAATAGGACAGCTGAAAAACTCACTGTAACGTTCGCCGTCTAAGGTTGCCGACATCAGCAATATTTTTAAATCATCGCGAAGTGCTGCCTGTGTTTCGAGGGCAAATGCCAAAGCCGTATCTGCGGCAATTGAGCGCTCGTGAAATTCATCAAAAATAAGTAAGTCTACATCACTAAGCTCTGGGTCATTTTGCAACATACGCGTCAGCATGCCTTCAGTGACAATTTCGAGTTTAGTTGTAGAACTTACTTTTGATTCGCCACGAATGCGTAAGCCGACACTGTCACCGACTATTTCATTCTGCTGACTTGCCAAATACTGGGCAATATTGCGTGCGGCCAGTCGTCTTGGCTCTAACATAACAATGCGTTTAAAGTGCCCTTCGCGCATTAAGGTTAGAGGCAGCCATGTTGATTTACCCGCTCCCGGTGGCGCTTGCAATAAGGCCATTGGGTTACTCTGTAATGTGGTTAACAGGGATTGATAAATATCTTGAACTGGCAGCACGTTAGGTATCTCTTACTTTCTTTTCACGCATTGTATCAAAAAACTAAAAATTGCGATGGCTATAGGCTTATTTTCTATTTCGGGCTTTAAAAAGTGAAAACATTGCATTCTGCCAGTTTAGACTTATTCTTGATTAAACGACCGCACAAAAGTCAGAATAAGGAATAAACTTGTTCAGGATTTACACCCGTATTTTAATCACCTTGCTATTTTTAGCTTTACCGCTTCAAAAAGCATATAGCCAGCAAAAGATTACGGTTGCACTTGGCAATACACTTCCACCTTGGGTGATGGCTGAAGACAACACAGGCATTATTCCTGACTTACTTCGCGCGACACTGGGTGCTCAAGGTTATCAACTACAATTCGTCTACGTGCCTTATGCAAGACGGATCCTTTTATATAATGAAAACTTAGTTGATGTAGTATCTGATATAAACAATAAAGTTATTGAAGCTAATCAAATGAGCGGTTACTTTTCAGATATTGCTTACAACTATGAGAACTTTGCGTTTAGCCTAGCCAAGCGAAATTTCGACCTCAAGTCCATCGCCCAACTAAAACATCATACCGTGCTATCTTGGCAAGGTGCTAAAGCGCGACTTTCACCTGAATATCGCGACATGGCAAAAGAAAACCCTAATTATTCAGAAACATACGACCAATCAACCCAAGTACGGCTTTTATATCGTGAACGGTATGAAGTGATCCAAATGGACGGAAAAATTTTTGACTACTACCGAGCGTTAATTACAAAACATGGGGAGGTTGATGTGTCTGAACCGGTGCAGCGGTTTGCTTTGTTCGGCAAAAGCCCCAATGGTTTTTTGTTTCATGATGAAGCCTTAAGAGACCGGTTTAACGAGAGTTTACGTAAACTAAAATCAACTGAAGAATACACGCGGATAATCAATCGCTATACATCTAAGAGCCACTAAGTATCTAAAACTAGCACAACAGAAAATATTACAGGCTGATTCTAAAAACTACGTAGTAATTGCAAACTTTTAAATTCCACTCATTAGATTTAAAAACATAAAACAACTATAAATCAATAATTTAATAAGTTTCACAAAATTGGTACAGCGATTGCTCTTACTAAGGTGAATGTTTAACAGAGTAAGGAGATTATGATGAACAGCGATCGTTTAGAAGGCAATTGGAAAGAGCTTAAAGGTAAAGCACAACGTAAATAGGGTGACCTTACCAATGATGATTTAGATAAAATTGAAGGTAGCCGTAAAGAGCTGGTTGGTAAACTTCAGCAAAAATACGGTAAATCAAAGGAAGAAGCTGAGCGTGAAGTCAACGACTTTGAAAAAAGCCATTAGTTTCGCAGCCTAACAAAGCCGCCATTGGCGGCTTTTGTATTTATTTTGTTAGAGCTATTGCTTGGCCTGCAAGAGAAAATACATTAGTGAGCATCAATTTCAAAATATGTCTGATGGATGCATATGTAAACGAGATAGCTTTAAATGGATAGCCACAAAAAGCCAGCATGTAACCTAAGATCCCCTTCACATCACTAGTATAGCTTTTAGATAAATCAATACTATCAGTCAGAGCTTTAGCTATTTGATCATAAACGGTAAGTGTATTTGTGTAATGGTTTTGTATAGCATATAACTTACCTGTATCACGTAAATGAGTAATTAACGCTGCGCCTATTTTTCTTGCCCAACGAGAAGTACGAGTGCACTCTAACCGTTTTTCATAATCAAGCCTGACTTCTTCTTGTATTCTTTTTTCCATTCCTCTACTTATAGCAGCATAACTTTTAAAGCTACTAGCAGTATTTAAGTAGCCTGGCGTTTGATCTGTCATACTATGAGCTTTTGGAGTAATTGTGGCAGCACCATTTAAAATATACTCTTTTTCAGTATGCATAAATGGCCAGACAGGCACTAAAGGTACAGGGTCGGCGGCATGTACACAGCGATAAACATGGTTATTTGTTGCAGCTTCCGTCTGTAAAGCAAAGCTATGATAACCAACTCTTGGAGCACCAAATGTATAAAGCTTCACATTTGCACCAAAGTGATTTTTTAACCAATTCGCAGCTAAGTTAGCCAAAGCACCGCCTAAGCTATGGCCCACAACATGTATATTTAGTTTTTGATTTGCTCTTTTATTAAAGAATTGCTCTAGCTGCTTTCTAAATGAATTAAAAGTATGATTAAATCCCGCATGTACAGGCTGATTATTACTACAGGTACTCAGACCACAATTGAGATCAGTAATCACATCTCGCATTTTAGCTGTGCCGCGTAATGCTAAGACATAATCACCATCAAATAATCCCTTTTTACCTTTTGCTATACAACCAAAGTTGGTCGAATGACTAAAAACTCGTTCAAGAATAGAGCCACTGACACCTTTTATAGAACCAGCTTCCATTGAAAAAGTATGTTCTAATCGGCCATAATATTCCGTAGACTCTAATGGGGCCCTTTCCAACGTTTCATAGGCCAATGCGGCAAAATCAGCAGCAAAAGCTGGCGTTAATGTTTTCATATTTATTTCCCTATATTAGAATTAATGGTCTTCATCATCAGATTCAATTTCCGATAATCCATAATATGAGTCTAGATCTATAACTTCAAAGTCTTCATCCCAACGAGCTATACCACCAGCACTTAATTTATAACCTTGGACTTCATCATTTCTGAAAAAGAAAGATACTTTTTCATCAGATATATCTGCTTTCAAACAACTTAATTTTTTAGCATATTCATGGCGATACTTTGTTCCTGACAACCTTGATGTCCATAAGATATATTTAGTGCCTTCATGAATAAGCGTTATTATTTGAGATGTAAAAAGCTCTGCAAATGGCACAGCTGGTTGGTTAGAGCGAATATTGGCTTCTGGAAATGAAAAACCGCCTTTGTCATCGGTATATACATAGTTTTCTACATATTTTCCGTCAGAGAAACAGAGTAGCCTTTCTATTTTTGCATTAATTAAAGGTTTGCCATTTTCACTCACTTGGCCTTTAACTTCGGAGCATAGATGTACTTTGTATGCACCGAAATAGTTACCCAATTTCTTAAATGATTCTAAAAGTGACATTAAAAATGAGCCTTAAAATAGGCTGCGAACTTAACGGAAAGAAGATGTTGATGATGTTCCTTATCTTGACTCACTATTCACACGCCCTTGTAAATAATGGGTACATCATACATTAATAACCAGCAAAAAACAGCTAAGTTAATACAGTCGTAGAGCAAATATTTATGAAGCAGGCTCATGCTTTGCTAAATCTACTTCAGCAACCGTTTGATTTTTACCTTGTGATTTAGCGCGGTAAAGTCGTTTATCAGCAATGTTTAAGCAATGATCCATGCTCTCATCAGCGACGCGCACATACAAGCCAATACTTAAGGTAACATGAAAAAGATGCTGGCCGCTCGTAAATGGCTTTTCAGCAAGCTTCTTATGAATTTTTTCAGCGACTTTTCTAGCTCTAAGCTCATGCCCTGTTGGGATCACAATTAAAAACTCTTCGCCGCCCCAACGAGAAATAACATCTTCTTCTGTGCACACGTTTTTAAATACATCAGCGAAAAATATTAGCACCTCATCGCCCACTTGATGACCGTAGGTGTCGTTGATTTGCTTAAAGTTATCAACATCCATCAGCAAGAACACAGCCCCTTCGCCAAAGTGCTTATCTTGCAAACATTCGGTTGCGTAGCGACGGTTAGCGAGTTCTGTCATCGCGTCAGTGCGAGCCAGCTTTTGATTAAGTTTAAGTTGCTCCATTAACTGCAAACTGTATTTGTTGCGATAATATTCGTAGAAGCCACCCAAAATACATAAAATAGAGAAGCACAGCATGACCCGTGTAGGAAAATAATGACTCGGATAGCTGTAGTAACCAAATCGATCGGTAAAGTAGAAAAGCACCGAGATAATAATGGCAAGCAAGATCAGATCAAACGCTCCGCGCTTTAAACCACGAATAAAAAAGGTCACAGGAGATACAATAAACAACCATAATGGCCCAGTGCCATTACTACCCCCAGAGACAATTAAAAAACACATCATCGAATAGAGAGCGTAAAGCATAAGTATTGCGATGGTTTCGTCACGATTTTTAATGACAAAAGGTGAGGCAAACACAAAGCCGCCAATAATCAATAAATAGCTAAGGGCATGGTAACCATCTTGATAGCTGGTGATCGCCATTAAGAACGAGGTGATCGAACCAATAAATGCAAAAACACGTAAAAATCGTGCTTTATCTTTGTCACTTGCATTCACTGTATCAATCACAATTTCACCTTAGATTTCTTGATCAATCTCAACAATACCAATCCGCAATAATACTTAATCATTTTGAGGGATTAAACCTGTCGCTACCTGCGTTAAAAATTTCTGATTTAGAACAACTAAATAACGAAATTT
>NZ_JACSOG010000025.1:0-75709 GCF_014349195.1 Pseudoalteromonas sp. BZK2
TACTTTGCAAGAATGGCAGTCCCTTTTAAGAAGTAACAACGATGAGAGTAAGTGCCTGTGAAGCGCCCAAAGGGTTGGTTTAAAAGCGATTTATACTGCGTTCTTGATTTTAACAATAGAACCACTATTATTTGCAATCAATGCCTTGCCTAAATCGCTTTTAATTCCAACTGAAACTCGCATATTGAGGTAGTTTGGGTATATTTATACCAGCTAACAGTTTTTGAACAAGTTAAAAAAATTCATGCTAGGATCGCGCTCTCGTTTTTTTACTCAATAGCGACACCTATGCCAGCCAGTTTATGCTTAATTATTGCGACCTTTTTATGGGGTAGCTCTTACATTGCTTTAAAGCATGCAATCAATGTTTATGATCCTGTGTTAGTGATTTTTTTAAGAATGCTAACCACCCTATTGATTAGCTTATGTTTATGGCGCTATATAATCCGCTTTGAGTTCAAACCAGGCGACTGGAAGTACTTAATTGGTATGTCACTGGCTGAGCCTTGCTTTTATTATTTATTTGAAGGGCATGCCCTTGAATACACTTCGGCATCGCAAGCTGGGGTGATTGTCTCTTGTTTACCAATTATCGTCGCTATTTTGGCGTTCTTAATTTTAAAAGAGTACATCAGTAAAGCCATTGTCGTTGGTTTTACCTTATGTATTGGCGGCAGTATTTTATTAACGCTATTATCACCAAGTACTGAGCAAGCCCCTAACCCACTACTTGGTAACTTTTTAGAATTGATGGCAATGGTGTGCGCGGCGTTTTATACGGTGAGCGTAAAACACTTAGTCGCACGTTACTCACCGCTGACCTTAATAGCAATACAAGGGTTTAGCGGTAGCTTATTCTTTGCGCCTTTTTTATTATTTATCGAACTACCCAGCGAAAATCAGCACGATTTAAGTGCCCTACTGAGCATTTTATATTTAGGCTCATGTGTCACTTTAGGCGGCTATGGCATGTACAATTACGCCATCAGTAAGGTGTCGGTATTAACCGCTGCTGCTTACTCAAACCTCATTCCAATTTTTGCGTTAATTTTGTCTGCCATTTTACTTGGCGAAGTACTCACACTTTGGCAATGGGTGAGTATTGCGGTGGTATTTGCCGGTGTTATTGTTAGCCAACGTCATCAAGAACTGAAAGTTGACGTAGACGATAATTTATCAGCCGACACCAATAGCCTAAACTCAGTCCCAGAAGCTAACGAGTCAAAAGGGTAACAGGTTAATAAATAAAGGCCTGATTGTGCTAAAAACCCTTGCTCGCTTTGATGAATAACATCAACGCTGCGAACTTGATAGTGCTCAATTTGGCCATTTTGCAATTGCATACTGAATTGCTCACCCACTTTGACATGTTTTAGAAATGCAAAGTGGGTGTCGTTATGACCCGCAATCAACACCCCATTTGTGCTGCCAAGTTCACCGCTTGGCAAAAAATGCCCGGGGGCAAACGCGAGGTTTCGCCCCGATGCACCAGCAAGTACAGTCAATTCTTGCTGCTGGCTTGGCCATTCTATGTGTGCAGTGACATAACCATCGGCGTAAAACCAAGGCCTCACTTGCTGATTAGGACTTTGCAAAGCTTGCTGCCAAGCAGATTCAATCAGAGCCTGAGCCAGCCAAGCTTTCGCCTGCATATAGCCACCATTCACAAACAATGCCATGCCAAGTAAGGCGCTGCAAACTGGCAGCACTTTTTTTAGCGTCGCCATTGCCATAACCACGAAAAAGCGAGTAATAGTAACCCGATTAGCATAAACACGCGGCTTTGTCCGTCGGTTTGCGGTAGCGTCATGCCGTTAGGAAGTTTGTTTCTCACTTGCATTGAACGCTCTGCAATCTCATTATCCGCATAGTTATCAACTGCAATAAAGGCTGTAAAAGGGCTAAGTAAATGATGCTGAAGTGCTAATGTCTCGACTTCTGCGCGTACCGCATCCTTTTCATTATAGAGCAGTAGTGACTTAATTTTTTGTCTTGCCCAGAGTCTAGCGATACCTTCGCCGTTTGCGGCATTGGCCGTTGCTAAATTAATCGTCATTGGCCCTGTGTTTGTTTGCCCCTTTAATGTTAAGTGCTGACTGCCATCAAGCTTCACAGCAACCAAAACCGGCTCTGAAAAATACAAGTCAGGTAATGGCGATGGCCAATACTCAAGGGCTGCTTTGTCGCCTTCAAGTGCAAGTTCTGTAACCGCGGGATGCGCTAATTTATCAAATAGCAGCTGCATTTTGGGCTGTACTTGGCTGGTGCTACTTATAAAAGTGAATGTACCACGGCCAATATCAGCAGCTCTGGTCATAAAAAAGCTATTAGGTGCGCTACCAATACCGACGGTAAAGAGTCGGCTGTCACCTAAATCTGTTTGAATTTGTTTAAATAGCTGCGTTTCGTTACCCACACTGCCATCGGTTAAAAACACCACTTGGCGTACAAAGCCATCATGCTGTTTACCATCAAGTACCTGAGTCAGTGCTTTTGCTATTTCGGTGCCGCCACCGGCTTGTAAGCCATAAATAAAGCGCTCTGCACGGCGAATGTTAAAGTCATTGGCAATCATTGGCGTGTCACTTAATACCGACACTTCATTATCAAAGCCTATGATGTTAAAACTGTCATTTTCATCCAATAATGAAAGAGCATAAAACAAGGCTTGTTTAGCCTGCTCCATTGATTGGCCATGCATTGAGCCAGAGGTATCTACAACAAACACCATTTCGCGAGGCAGACGAGCTTGCGAAGTAAAGTGATCGCTTGGCGGTACTAACATCAGCAAACCATATTCTTGCCCTGCTACTGTTTCGGTAAAAAATGCAGCCTGAGAGTGGGCTTTATCAAGGGGCTTAAATGTCAGCTCAAAGTCTCTATCCATTGGAACATCACGATTAAGTGATAACTGGTACCGACCAAAGCTTGGGTTATCGATTTGCATGCCCGCTAAATTAGCGCTGATATCACTCAGCTCAAGACCAATATCCATCGAAATAGCAAGGTTTAGGCTCGCATCAGACTCTTGGCTTTGTGCACGATGAAAAACAGGCTTTAGCCACGCTGATGCCAATTGCGCTGTGTTAGCTGTTGCGTCGCTCTGTTGTTCTGTGTCTGTTGTTTCTAGATTCACTTTTTGCTGTAGTTCTGCCGTTAAAGGTTCGTAGCGCGGCGTAATAGTGGTTGGAAAACGCAGTGAAAACACACCATCTCGAAAACCGATGATCTCTTGGTATTGCAAGGTAATTTCAATCTCTTCCCCTGCTCCAAGGTTTGCTACATCAGTAGAGAAAATGTTCGCGCGTTGCTGACGTACTAAAGCAGCGCGCTTTCCCTGTTTTTGAGCTTGCTCAAATTGCTGTTCAGCCTGCTGCTTAAGGGCAATGTTACCGGTGATAATGCGCTCACCAATTTGCATTTGCATGGCATGAACTGCGCTTTCATCTGGTAACGGAAACACATAACGGGCATTTACTGCAAACGGGTGCGGGTTTTGATAACGCTGTTTAACAACAACATGATTAATAAGCCCAGTGAGCGTCATAGTGACATCGTTTTTCACTAATAAGCCCGACGACACTTGGCTATTAGAATCATCATAAAAACGTAGTTCGGCACTGGCATTGGCTGCAAATGCAGGGTTAACTGCATAACCTAATAAGAGGATAAAAAGGCTCCCAAAAAGGAGCCTTTTGGTACGGTTACTCAACATAATATGTCACTCCATCGACCGATGAATTAGTGGTTACTTTGTGCTGTGCGTAAGCTGCTTTGTGAAACAGGGCGTGTCGTTAAGGTTACGCGGCGGTCAAACACGTTGTCTTCGTAGTTATTTGAATCGGCAACACTTTGCTGCTCACCAAAGGCGGTAGCGGTTAAGCGCGTATGAGGCACACCTTGTTTAATTAAGTAGCTTTGCACTGCATTTACACGC
Source organism: Pseudoalteromonas sp. BZK2 (assembly GCF_014349195.1). Lineage (NCBI taxonomy): Bacteria > Pseudomonadati > Pseudomonadota > Gammaproteobacteria > Alteromonadales > Pseudoalteromonadaceae > Pseudoalteromonas > Pseudoalteromonas sp. BZK2. The sequence continues at coordinate 3,938 of NZ_JACSOG010000025.1, forward strand.
TGTTTTGAGAGCATTAAATTAGCCAACTCATCACCACGCTGATCTGCAAAGCCATTTAAGTCGATAGCCAGATTTGGCTGAGCAATAAGTAACTGTGCGACTTTATTGAGCTGGTTAGCAAAGTGTGGGGCAATTTCGCTAGAGCCAGTTTTAAACTGTACCGTCATGGCCAATAAGGTGTTCAATTGGGCTTGTAGTAACTGCTCTTTTTCGTCAGCTAATAATTCAAGCTGCTCACTTAAGGCGGCGTTATCGGCAATTACTTGTTGGTAATCAGCGGTTTGCTCTTTCATTACAACTAATGCGTGTGCTTGTTCATCAATGGTGTTGTCTGCCGCTTCTTTTTCGCCAATTAAGCCACCAGCAAACGCGCCAATAAATGCACCCACTGGGCCGCCGACTAGGCCGCCAACAACGGCACCTGCACCTAAGCCAATGGCTGTTTCTTTTGGTGTTTCTTGTTTAGCTTGACTCGCAGCGTCTGCAAAAGGGGCTACAGATACAGCAGACGTGATAACAGCGGCAATAATTAATTTTTTCATGGTTTAATCCTTTTTCTACTTAATTGCTTGGCAACATTGGTTGGTGTTGCGAACTTGGTATGGAGCTATTAAAACAAGTCGAAATGGCAATAAAGGGGAGCAAAAAAGGCAAACTGCTGAGCAATTGTGGCAGAAAAATGGCAATCGCGTTTTTGCCAGTACGCAAGGCAAAAAATTAGGTATAGTTCGCTATAGAAAGAATTTAAGTAAGTATTAACAATGAAGAAAATAGCAATCGTTGAAGATGAAACAGCAATCCGCGAAAACTACACAGAAATGCTCAGCGCTCAGGGCTATCAGGTTGTAGGCTTTGCTGACAGAGCCAGTGCTGAATTAGCATTTAGTCAATCTTTACCAGATTTAGCCATTGTTGATATTGGCCTTGGCCATGAAGTGGATGGTGGTTTTTTACTTTGCCAAACATTACGCAGTCTTTCTAAAACCTTACCGATTATATTTTTAACCGCCCGGGATAGCGAAATTGATACCGTATGTGGCCTGCGCATGGGTGCTGACGATTACTTAACCAAAGACATCAGTATGGCGCATCTTGCTGCTCGCATTGGTGCCTTGTTTAGACGCCTTGATGCTTTCGATCAACCCGCCGATCAAACTGCTCTTTTGCATCGTGGCCCGTTAAAGTTAGATACCCAGCGCATGCAGGTTTTTTGGCAAGAGCAACTGGTTGATTTAACTGTGACAGAATTTTGGATGGTACATTCACTTGCACAGCGTCCAGGCCATGTAAAAAGCCGCAACGAATTAATGAGTGATGCGAAAATTTATGTTGATGACAGCACTATTACCTCACACGTAAAACGCATTCGTAAAAAGTTTATTGCTTTAGATGGTGCATTTGACTGCATTGATACCGTTTACGGTATGGGTTATCGCTGGGAGCAAGCTTAATGCTGCGTTTGGGGCTTAGAACAAAGTTTATTTTCTTATCCTGCTTTTTATTTTTATTGCCTTGGCTTGGCTATGAATATGTTTGGGAAATGGAAAAATTCTTAAGACAAGGGCAAGAAAAAACCTTAGTGGGCACCACCCGCGCACTCGCAACCGCATTACATGAGCGCCCTGCTTTGTTTGACTCGCAAACCAACTTTTTAGATCAAGTTGTAAAAGGCCGAGATTTATATGCCTATAATCTGAATAACCCGATTCAACTTGATGGTAAATTGTCAGAGTGGCAGCCTTATCAAAGCTTATTTTGGCATTACGACAAGCGCTACTTACAGGGGTTAAGTAATGATCATCAAGAGAGTGATCTAAGTTTTGATCACATGGTAGGCAAATACGAAAACTACCTTTATGCGGCATTTAAAGTCACTGATAACTCACTGGTGTATCGTGCTAAAAATGTGCTCAGCTTTACCCGTAATGATCACTTACAGATCATGTTAAAAACACCTGAAGGTGAATTTAAAAGCTATGTGGTGGCCGCCCGTCAAGATGGTTGGGTTAATGCCTTTGATGCTTCGACACAAGAGCCGGTCACTAAAATCCAAGGCTATTTTAAAAGCACCGACACGGGTTACAACATAGAGCTGCGTTTTCCGCTTTCGATGCTAGGGAATAAGCTTGGTTTTGCGATTGAAGATTGGGATGAAGACAAGGTTGAGCCTCAGCTTATGTCGACCTCAAACCTACAAAATCCCAATGATATCGGCTCTGTTTTAGTACCTTCGCCAGAAATTAACCGTATTTTGAAAGGCATGGGCCACAGTGGCAGCCGAATTTGGGTCGTCGATAACCATCATCGCGTACTTGCACAATCAGGCTCAATTCATCATGCCGATGGCGTTTGGGCTGACGGCCTAAAAGAGGAGCCCGCAACAACCTGGTGGCAACGCTTTGAGCAAGATTACTTACACCCACTTTACTATAAAATTTTAACTCGCCCAGAAAATGAGTTTATTGATACCTTACATGATGTCGCAGCGATGCAAGGTACTCACATAGCCAGTGCTTTAAATGGGAAACCTGCATCATCATGGCGCTTAACTCCAGATAACAAAGCCGTTATTTTATCGGCGGCCTACCCTATTTGGATCCAAGATAAAGTCATTGGTGCAGTAATCGCAGAAGAAACCACCAATGGCGTGCGCACTCTGCGTAATAAATCGTTAGAAAAGCTATTTAATGTCATTTTAGCGGTGATGCTTGTTGGTACTGTGACACTGTTCTTTTTTGCTTCAAGAATTTCCAGCCGTATTCGCCGCTTACGTGACAACGCCGAACAAGCCATTGATGCTCAAGGGCGGATCACCGGCAAAATTACTTATGCCGATTCGAATGACGAAATTGGCGATCTTTCTCGCAGCTTTGCCAACATTGTTAGCCGTTTAAGTGGTTATACTGATTACTTAGAAAATATGTCATCACGACTCTCCCATGAGCTGCGTACGCCCGTGGCTGTTGTGCGCTCATCGCTTGAAAATTTACAAATGCAGCCGCAATCTGAACTGAGTCAAAAATACCTCGACCGTGCTAGTGAAGGGGTTGAGCGGTTAGGTAAAATTATTACCACCATGAGTGAAGCAACGCGCCTTGAACAAAGTATTCAAAGTGCCGAGGCAGAAGAGTTTGACCTGACCAAGGTGATCACCGGCTGCATGCAGGGCTATCAAATAACCTATGGTGAAAGCCTATTTACCTTGTCGCTTTGTAAAGAGCCGTTAAATGTTAGTGGCGCACCAGAATTTATTGCCCAATTACTCGATAAGCTCATCAACAACGCACTTGAGTTTAAAACCTCGCAAAGCACAATTTCAGTTAGCTTAACCAAGCAAGAGCACCATGCATTATTGACAATCAGCAACCAAGGGCCTTTGCTCCCTGACGGTTTAGTTGAACACATTTTCGACTCAATGGTCTCGGTGAGAAGTCAGCAACATCAGCAGCAGCCCCACTTGGGTTTAGGTCTTTATATTGTAAGGCTTATTTGCGATTACCATCACGGTAAAGTATTGGCAGAAAATTTAGATGATGGCACAGGTGTTGTGTTTACTGTGGAGCTGCCTATTAAATAAGCATATTTGCGTTACATATGATTACAGTTTAGTGACGCGATGTTCACCGATAATTCAGATTACAGGACGTAATATTTGTAATACAAAAGGTAAATTATTCTTTGGAGGGCATCATGCGATCTGGATTACAACGTGAAGAGATTGAATTCATTATGGGGCTGTTTAGCTATAATGAAGCAACCGATAAACCAGCGGCTCCAAAAAAGCAGCCTGTAAAAGCTGACACTAAAAAAGTTGATACAGCGCAATATAAAGCAAACTACAAAGCAACTTATTTGACCTGAGTAAGCTGAGATCATTACAATGGCGCACCTTTGGAATATAACGCTTTGTAATGAAAAAACACTCACCTAAAAAAGAACTGATTTTACTGCCCGTTTTATTCGTGGCTATTTTACTTTGTGTTGCAGGTCACTTCCTACTCCAGCCCAACTATCAAGACAGCCATACCGTTGAGTATTTACTCGCTGCACTGCCATTTGCTTTGTTTGGATTGGTGATTATCGCCTTTAAAGTTGCCAGTAAAAACGATAACCAAGAATAGATCACAACACATGATAGCCAAACCAATCAGGCTTCATTGCTTGAGCTTGCCCGCTTGGCGTTAATTTGATTGATAAGTTGCTATCTAACAAGTCAATCGCAAAACAATCGTCTACATCGTGTAAGTCATCTTTATGAAGATGAGTCATCCCAGCCAGTAAAGATTCTTTAGCGCGTTGCTTTGCTTCTTCACTGCTACGGGCAACGTACAATGCAAAATCATGCTGCTCTGCAAGGCTATCAGCTCGGTAAGCACCCAAATTCACAAAATACAGTTTTTCAGCTTGGTGATGCGCACTATCAACCACTTCGACCTGATAACCATCAATGTGCTTAATTTGCATGTAACTATCCATGTGCACATTGCTTTTATCACCCACCCATTGTGCTTTTAGTTTTGAGTAGGTTTGCTCAATGCTATCGCCTACGACAAATCGAACGTCGTGCATTTCAATGTGGCAACCTTGAATACGACCGCCCAGATAGACTAAAAAAAGCGCCATGTTTTTCCTTATATTAAGCTTTCAACATTAATGTTGTGCTTTTTGATTAATTTATAAAAATCTGAGCGATTACGTTTCGCAAGCTTTGCGGCTTCGGCAACATTACCCGCTGACATTTTCAGCGTATTAATTAAATAATCTCGCTCAAATTCTTTTTTTGCATCATTTAACGAAAGTGGCTCAGCAATACTAACATTACTATTTAATGCACTCTCAACTAACTGAACAGCTATCACTTTACCAGGTGTAAGGGCTACTACCTGCTCTATCACATTTTGTAATTGACGGATATTACCCGGCCAATCATAGCGCACCAAAGCATGCATCGCATCATTGGCAAACTGCTTTTGCTCTTGCCCCATACGTTTAGCAATTAGACCTGCAAAATGCTGTGCTAGCAAACTAATATCTTCTCGGCGTTCACAAAGCGGAGGCAGTTTTAAGTTCACCACATTTAATCGGTAATATAAATCTTCACGGAACTGCTGATTATTGATTGCCTCTGGGAGGTTCTTATGAGTCGCTGACACCACCCGCACATCAATTGGGATTTCTTCTTGAAAGCCTACAGGACGAATGGTTTTCTCTTGTAAAACCCTAAGCAGCTTTACTTGTAAATTTAGCGGCATATCACCTATTTCGTCCAGAAAAAGGGTCCCACCTTGAGCTTGTTGAAACAAACCTTGATGGTCTTTTACTGCGCCTGTAAACGCGCCTTTTTTATGCCCAAACAATTCAGACTCTAAAAGCTCCCCCGGCACAGCGCCACAGTTAATTGCCACAAATGGCCCATCACTAACATGGCTATGTTGATGTATCGCTTGTGCAAGCAGCTCTTTACCTGTGCCGCTAGCACCGGAGATCAACACATTCACTTGCGTTGGACCAAGCAATTTAACTTGCTCAAGTAAATGCAACATCGCGCCGCTACGGGTGACAATATTTGTTTGTGTCGGTGTTTCATCACCGTGTACACCATGGATCTCAATAGCTTTAGCAAGGCTGTCGAACAGCTCATCTTTATCAACTGGTTTGGTAATAAATGCAAAAATACCTTGCTTCGTCGCTTCCACTGCATCAGGTATCGAACCATGTGCTGTCATCATAATCACCGGCATTGAAGGGTATCGACTTTGTAACTGGCGATGTAGAGCCATGCCGTCCATTTCATCCATTCTTAAGTCAGTGATCACCGCATCATAGGTTTGGTTTTTTAACGTTTGTAATGCCTCAATGCCACTTTCGACTGTGCTTACCAAATAGCCTTTAGACTCAATTCTAATCGCCAGTAACTTTAATAAACTCGCATCGTCATCTACTAATAAAACCCGTGGTTTTGTTACTTCATTCATGGTTACTGCTCCTTGGTTTCTTCACGTAGCAGAAGTTGTTGTTCGATAGTCGCAAGCGACGATAAGGTTTTTTCCATTTCATCACTTAGCGCCTGCTTAGCTTGTTTTGCTGCTAAATTCTGTTGTAAATATTGCTTTTGTAACCATAGATACTGCTTAATATCATCTGGCCAATAAAAAGCATGGTCACTTTTTTCAAGCTGACTAAGAGCTTTTTCTGGCTCTGAAGCACCGAGTAAACAAATCGACTCAAACAGACGCTTTAGCTCATTTTCGCCAACATAATTTGCTTTATCAGAGCTTGCCTTAAAGCCACCGCACTTGGCAGCATGCCAAGCAATAACTGTACTTGCAGGCGGATATAACGGCTCACTTTTCGGCCGAGGCTTTGGATTAGGTTGCCCTTGAGGTTTCACTTCTGTTGTCGGCTCTATTTGCTCTGCCTCAACATGCTTTTGCGTGATCGTGCACCCTGTTATAAAAAGTGTGCCTATAACAAGCATAAAACTGGCTTTATTCGCTAAGCCCATATCAGTTAACTCCTTGGGTTAATTGAATTGGTAAAATGGCTGTAAATACACATCCTTGTGGGTCATTATCAGTAATAGAGAGCTTACCGTTTAATTGTTCAACGGTTTCTTTAACTATGGTTAAACCAAGCCCGCTGCCCATTTCAGTATGTTGTTTTGCATTCTTACCTTGGTAAAAAGCCCCAAACACAGCGGCTTTTTCTGTATCCTCTATCCCTACCCCTAAGTCGCTGACACTCAAAATTAACTGTCCCTGCTTTAAGCTTGCTTTTATTGTCACTGACTCATGTTCTGGCGAAAACTTTAGCGCATTTGAAGTCAGCTGAATGAGCACCATTTCAAGTAGCTCAATTGAGATAAACAAGGCTTTATTTGGTAACTCGTTCACCCACACAATGGATAAGTCACGCGCTGATAATCGGTGCTCAAAATGACGCTCAATTTTATTCATCATCAAGTTAAAATTAAGCTCGCTTAGGCTTTGCTTACTCGTGCGAATGGCGTTGTAACTCAATAAGCTTTCAATCATGGCTCTGAGTCGCACCATACTTTGCGTTATTAGCTCAAGAACGGCTTGTTGCTCGCTATTGATAGGACCAACAATTTCATCTGCGAGTAAGTCTGTGCCTTCAACCATCGAAGCTAGGGGCGTTTTTAATTCATGTGTCACATGGCGTAAAAACGTATCTTTTTGCTGCTCAAGCATATGTAACTGCGCTTGAACCCACTCTAATTTATTACCTAATTCAACTAACTCTGACGAGCCGCGAACTTGAATTTTTTGCTGCCAGTGACCTTGTCCAAGTTTATCAATCACATGTGTGAGTTCTCTGAGCCGCCCGCTGATCCGCCAAAGAAAGCCGCCCCCGACCAATAACGTGAGTGGAATTAACGCAACTAACCAATTAATAAATGAAGCTTGAAGTGCTTTTAATTGCTGCTGATTTTTTGTGATGCGCAATTCATTTTGCTCTTTGAGCCAATTTGTTTGCTCACTGATAAGCTTACTAGCGGGTGCAAACAGCTCACCATCTTGCTTTTGTTCTATTAATAAATGCTGATGCGCAAATTGTAATACCTCAGCCAATTGCCGCCACTGCGAGACATAATCAGCGGTTGGGCTTAAGAAAATGAGCTCATCGACACTTTGCAATGACGATTGCCACTTGTTGGCAATCAAGCTATCGAGGGATTCACTTTTAAGCACCCAGTTTTGTCGAGTTGCTCGTTCAAGGCTATTTAAGTCTTGTTTGAGGTTGTTAAATGCTTTAGTAATCTCGTAATTGTCACCGACGATTTCTTGAGTCACCGCAAGCTGCTTATTAAGCGCATTTAAAAATAAAATCACCACCAAAGATAACGGTAGTAAAGACAGCAAAATGCTACAGACAAACTGGCCAATAAGACTAGGTCGCCAATTGAGTAACTGTTTTATTTTTATCGCTACTTTATTTTGCATATTCACTCTCAACATAATTGCAGATGCTGATTATTAGTGAACAAACTTAGACACTCGCTGAATCCGACCTTAAAAAGTACTGATTCCCCCCCCAAAAACCGATACAAAGTTGCTATTTGGCAACAAACTAACTCATTGAAATAAAATAGATAAACTTTTAACACCTGAAAATCGTTGCAAAAAAGACACAACACCCTGTAACTATTTCGCATTCAAAACCACACAAAAACCATAACCACCTGATAATTAATAACTTTTAATATTGGCACTGATTTTGATTAGTACTAAGCAAATTAGTTATTTAGGACACAAAATGAAAGTAACGGCCCCGGTAGCCACCCTGCTTATAAGTCTCATCTCGTTAAGTAGTTATGCACTTGATTTGCAAACAACGTTTAACGAACTCGATAAAGACAGCAATGGTTTTTTGAGTGAGGCAGAAGCATCTGAAGATGCCTTGTTGCACGGCAACTTTACGCAAATTGATAGTAATCAAAATGGCCAAATTTCATTTTCTGAGTTTCAGTCGTTTATTCAATAGGAGATTGTAATGAAACAACTTTTAGCTGCATTCTCGCTGATGTTTTTAGTTATCAGCGCCACCGTTTTAGCATCACAAATGGATGTTCGATTTGCTCAATTTGATACAAACGCCGATGGCGAGATTTCATTAACTGAAGCAACCAAACACGATAGCTTACTTAAGCAATTTGCCGATCTGGATGAAAACGGCGATCAGGTTTTGTCTGAACAAGAGCTTGAAAAATTCAAACCTTAACGGCTTAAAGTGCTTGCCATAATCCCAGAGGGAATGTGTAAACGGATTTAAATTTTGGGAGTTAAATTATGGCAAGCACTTTTATTTAGGAGACAATTATGAGAATTTTCTGGCTTGCTCCATGCACCTTAATTACTATAAGCTTCAATAGCTTAGCATTGGACGTAAAACAACGCTTTGATCACCTAGATAAAGATAAAAATGGCTTTTTATCTGAGCAGGAACTGTCGTCGCAACCGCACTTGCAAAAACGCATAGCGCAGTGGGATACAGATAAAGATCAACAAATCTCGCTCCTTGAGTTTAAACACTATTTAACAAACAAGAGTTAAAGTAATGTCAAAATTAACCTTTGCCAGCCTAGTTTTAAGTTGTGCATTTAGCACAATGAGTTTTGCTGCAGATAGTATTGGTGAAAAATTTAAACAACTTGATCGTAATGACGATGGTTACCTGACTCGTTCAGAGTCTGCGAGAGACCCAGCTCTGTGGTCGCGATTTAAAAATTACGACAGTGATAAAGATAATAAATTATCCCTCAGTGAGTTTAAGATTTATGCGAGCAAATAAAGAGTTATAGTTAATTATTAATCTCTGCTGAGTTGCAGTTTACTGCAACTCTGATACTGTTTTCATAAATCAATAAAAACTATTAGAAGATTATGAAACTCATCATCAGCTTACTCGCAACAGCTTCACTTAGCTGCTTTGCCAACACCACTGTTATTTATAATGTAAATGGCTATACGCCTACCTATAAAGGCGAAACCCAACACTTTTCTGCACTGGTTTTTAAAGACGGTAAAATCGTAAAAACAGGCAATGACTCAATTAAAAATAGCTTTCCTGACGCCACCGCAATTGATGGCAAGCAAGCCACATTGTTACCAGGCTTAGTCGATGCTCATGGCCATGTGATTGGTTTAGGAAATAACCTTTCACAACTTGATGTCAGGAATACGCGCTCGGCAGATGAGGTTGGCAAAATGCTGGCTGAGTTTGCCAAAGATAAACAAAGTTGGATCATTGGTCGCGGTTGGAACCAAGAGCAATGGCCTGGCGGTAAGTTTCCAACTGCAGCTGATTTAGACAAATACGTAAAAGACAAACCTGTGGTACTTTCTCGCGTTGATGGTCATGCTGTGTGGGTTAACTCAAAAGCCATGGAACTTGCAGGTATTACCAAACAAACTTCCTCTCCTGCCGGCGGTGAAATTTTAAAGCTAGATTCTGGCTTACCTTCTGGGGTATTCATTGATAAAGCCGAAACGCTTGTTACCCAACATGTACCAAAAGCAAGCCATGCCAGCATTAATACAGCCTTAGATAATGCAGGTAAACATCTACTAAGTTTGGGTATTACATCAACCCATGATGCCGGTATCGATTATGACACGTGGCAAGTGTACAAGCAGCGCACTGAGCAAAATACCCTTCCTATAAGAATCGTAGCCATGCTAAGTGCTGCCGATCCTCAATTAGAAACCATGCTCAAAGCAGGCAAATATAAAGACATGAATGACATGCTGTCGATTCGCAGTGTCAAAGTGTATGCGGATGGCGCTTTGGGAAGCCGAGGCGCAGCCCTCATTGAAGAGTACGCTGATCGTAAAAATCATCATGGCTTAATGCTTGAAACTCAAGAAAAGCTTGAGCAGCTATTTAACCTAAGCTTTTCCCATGGCTTTAGTGCAAACACTCATGCAATTGGTGATAAAGCCAATCACGTAGTACTCGATGCCTATGAAAATGTATTTAAAAAAACCGGTGGTATTTTACTTCGTAACCGAATTGAACATGCACAAATCGTGACTCCTGAAGACATTCCTCGTTTTAAAACATTAAAAATTATTCCATCAATGCAGCCTGTTCATGCAACCTCTGATATGCATATGGCAGAGCAGCGTCTAACTGAAAAACAGCTTGAAGGGGCGTATGCTTGGAAGACCTTTTTAGCACAAGGCTCAGTGATTGCAGCGGGTTCTGACTTTCCAGTGGAGCTTGCTAACCCATTTGATGGTTTATATTCGGCCATCACCCGAATGGATCATAATCAATTACCAGAAGGCGGCTGGCGACCACAAGAGCTGCTATCGCGTGATGAAGCTTTGCGTGCATTTACTTTAGGTGGTGCTTATGCTGCACATCAAGAGTTTAAGGTAGGCAGTTTAGAGCAAGGTAAATGGGCTGACTTTATTTTGATTGATAAAGACTATTACAAAGCGCCAATTTCTGAAATTCACGATATAAACGTGACGCAAACTTGGATTGCGGGCGAGCTGAAATATAAAAAAGAGGAATAATATTACTCGGCGTCAGCTTTTTGCTGACGCTTTAATTTAACGATGTGGTAAATATTCACAAACGCCAGTAAGCCATTAGTGAAGGCAACGGGCACGGCTCCTATTGCTAATCCGTAGAAGGTAAATGCAATACACCCTGCTAAGTTAAGCCAACGTAGTTTTACTACATCGCTCATTGTCAAAGAAGCAACCAACAGTGCTGACGCTAAATAGCCTAAATATTCCCAACTCAATTGTTCTCTCCTAGGCTTTAGGTTAGCATTGGAGCTTGTCATTTTTTTTGACGCACTCTGTGCTATTTTGACAATAAAATAAAAAAGCTAACTTACTAAAAACCTTGTAAAGCTTAAGAATAACCTTGGCTTTAAAATCATTACACGGGAAATGAAGGTATCAGTAACGTGAAACACCTTACTAGCAAGTTAGCGTAAATTCTTAGAATCTTAATGCTAACGTCATTAAGATGTAATAAATAGGACAATTGTCCGAAGAGCGGCGTTAATGTTTCAATATCATTTTTCAAGCTACCTTGTTGACCAATTACTGACATTTGCTGGCAGCAGTTTTCAACAAGCTAAAAAAGAGGTGCTGATCCACCAAGATCAACCCTTGTCAAAACTCGTATTAGTGAGAAGCGGCACAGTGTCGTTCAGCTATGACGTGGGTAATGGCCGACGCCTTCTTTTAGGCCAGCTTGATTGTAACAACACACTGATAGGTGAAATTGAAGCTCTGAATAACTATCCGTGTATTTATACAGTTACGTGCTTTAGCGATGTAAGCTATAACCTAATAGAGCTCAAGCATTGGCGCGCACTACTGTTAGAAAAGCCAGAGTTAAGCTTGTACACAGCGCAAACAATTGCCGCTAAATTCCAAGAAAACCAAAAAATAAACTTAGATAAGCTGCTATTACCACTTAGCTACAACATAGCTAAAGATTGCTTATTAAGAGCTGAAAACAGCAACCCAACGTTACTGCGTGCCTACCCTACCGTAAATGCTGAAGCTGAGCGCTTTGCTACCACCGAAAGAGCATATAGACGCGTCGTTACAGAGTTAGTTGAAAAAGGCTTAGTGCAAAGAAGTAATCAAGGTTTACAAGTAGTAGATATCGACAAGCTTAGTGATTACGTCGAAAGTTTTGCGCAGTTATAAATGTGTTACAAATTTTTCTTAAATGCTTTAAAATAATTTTACCAAACTGAATAATAAAGTCAGCATAAGTTCAGTTGGACAATCTATAAATATTCATAGAGTTAAGCTTCTTAATGGCATAGCTCTGTATTATAATTTTGCAAAGCGGTTGGTTAACAGAATTTACACTCGAAAGATAAGGTAAAACTTTCTTATTTTATTAATGAAAGTATATATAATGTTCACTTGACGTATATATAATGTACGCTTATCCTTCAATAACAGATAACCATGTGTGGCGTATTTTCGGTGCACAAACCGGTACTATTTGCTCTAATAAAAGTCTGATTACTTTACGAGAAAGGAAAGAAAGGTAACGATTATGGGAAACAATGAATTTAAACTAACCAAGCTAGCGCTAGCGTTAGGTGTCACTTTAAGCTTAAGTGGTTGTTTGAGTGATGACGACAAAAACGACACAGTGCCTGAGCCACCTGTACCTACAGTAGACGTTCCTGTGGCTGATACACCTGAGGATTTAACGTTCTATGTTTCAGGAAACGTAGTTCAAAAATCAACAGGTAACCCAATTGCTGCAACTATTATGTTCTTCCAAGACGGTTCTCCTTCTGAAAATGTTGTAGATATCGATGGTAACGCTATTACTTCTATCACAACTGAAGATGGTTCTTTCACATTCAACCTAGCTTCTTCTGATGTATCTACGCTTAAAATGATTGTTTCTTCAGATGAGTTCATTTCTAAAACTTCAGTTTTAGACTTTTCTGAAGTTGATGATTCAGAACCATTTGAAGCATTCGTTCAACTTACAAAACTTGATGACACTGTTACTTCCGCCTCTGGAACAGGTACAACAACTTCTGGTCAACTTGCCGAAGAATTAACTGTATCAGCAGATGCAGACTCAAGCTCAGCTTCAGTTGCTATTGGTACTGATGTTGTATTACAAGATGCTGATGGCAATGCAATCTCTGACGGTGATATTAGCTTATCAATTGTTACTGCTGATGTTGATGCCGCTTCAGGTAAAGCAAAAGCAATTGACCTTGTCCCAGACGGTTTAAATGAATCAAGTACAACTACAGTTCAAGTTCCAGTTTCAATGATGAATGTTGAATTGAAAGCGGGTGATACAAAAGTTAAAAACTTTTCTAGCCCAATTTCTCTTACTGCATCATTACCAGCAACAGTTAATGGGCAAGCTATTTCTGAAGGCGATTCTCTAAGCGTAATGTCTTACAACGAAGATACAGGTGAGTGGGCTCCTGAAGATTCTGTAACTGTAGATGCTGACGGTAACGCGACAGTTTCTACCGATCACTTATCTGGCTGGCCTTTCCTGTGGAGCTTCCCTGCTTGTACAGCAGTTCCAACTTTTGCGCTAGGTGGTTATCCAGGCAGCGTACCTTTGATTATAGATATTGATACTCCTCAATTCTCTTACAGCCGTCGTATTAAATCTGGCAGTGGCAACCTATTTTTACGTGCTGCGGCTAAGTATGGTCTATGGAATACACTAAATGCTCGTGTTTCTGTTCGTGATTTACTTGGTAATTCATGGGGTTTCAGCTCACAATTAGTTTGTGGAGCCATTTCAATTCCGGTTGTTCAACCTTACGAAATTGTTAGTGAGAACATCAATGTTACTTATTCTTGTTCAAATGCTAGCGAAGATTTCCAAGATAATACATACCCATTCACAGGTGCTTTAGTTAAATATGCACAATCAAACAGAATCAAAACAGCGGCAAGTGGTTCTGAGGGTTCATACAGCTTAATTGGCTTACAAAGCGGTTCAGAGTATGATGTTGTATTCACACCTCGTGGAGTTGACGTTGATGAACAAACATTCACTATTACAGCCGATGGTAATGATGAAACATTTAACATCGTCCGAGATAACTGTGAAGTAGAAGAAGTTCCTGTAACTGGTGGTACTGGTGGTACTGGTGGTACTGGTGGTAATGGTAACGGTGGCTAGTCCACAGCTAATGAAGCTTTTAAAACCGCGCTTATGCGCGGTTTTTTATTGTCTTTTTAAACTATACACAACACTAATCTTCTATTTTGTGATAAGCATCAATGTATTTGCACAGCTTAAACTACCACTTTTATCAATAGAGTGTTTTATACCATTCCGCTTAAATATCTGAGCTAATATAGGCTATATAAAACCACCGGCTAATAACATTGAACCCAAACATATCTGAATAACTTTTGACGCTTTCTCGAAAAGAACCAAGCGCACGAAAACACTTGCGATTGCTCGCAGTGTCATTATTTTATGAAAGTAATAGCAGAACCGATATTGCAAAACGTCTAAACACAGCAAGAAGTAGTGTTAATAAATGGGTTTCTAGTTACCTAGAGCATGGGCTAGATGCCTTAGACAATAAGCCTATTCAAGGACGTCCATCAAGGCTGCAACAGCAACAACTTGTACAACTGTCTGAGTTTATAAAACGTACGAACACAGACCTTCGAGGTGGCCGCCTTACCGTTGAAGACATTGTGCATTACATTCAAACTGAGTTTGGTATTCATTACCACTTAAATCATGACTATAAAATTCTAAAGCAACTTGGCTTTAGTTGGATCACAAGCCGCTCTAAACACCCGAAGCAATCATCACAGAGCCAAGAGGCTTTTAAAAAACTTCCAACTGGAAACGATCCTTCACACACCAGGACATCTTCCTCTTGCTCGTATCGACGTATGATTTCAAGATGAAGCGCGATTTAGCCAGCAAAATCCGACTACGCGCATTTGGGCTGAAACAGGCACTCGGCCACGGATTGTAAAAAACAGTAATTTGACTATGGATACTTATTTGGCGCGGTATGTCCAGCCACAGGCCAGACAGAAGCGTTAGTAAGTCCACTTGTAAATAAAGAAGCAATGACGCAGCATATGCGTCAGATATCACACGCGGCACCTATTGGAAGGCATGCTGTAGTGATAATAGATGGCGCAGGCTGGCACACATTTGATACTGCGGCAGAATTTAAGAACCTGACACTGATAAAGCTTCCTCCTTATTCACCTGAACTAAATCCAATAGAGCAAGTATGGAGCTGGATACGACAACATTGTTTATCCAATAGAGTATTTTCGGGCTATGATGAAATTGTCGATGAAGTTTCAAAGGCATGGAATCACTTTATTTCGATACCAGATAGAGTGAAGAAAATGTGTAATCGGGAATGGATTAAGTTGATTCAATCTTTATGCGGAATGGTATTATCCCCCTAACTTCAAGCAATAAAAAAGGCTCACTAAGAGCCTTTTATGAAACATCTAGACAAGATTACTTTTCAAGTAAAATGTCTTGGATGTTCGCTAAATCTGACTTACCTTCGATAATTTCGTCTGGCGTTAGGCCTGAAAGCTCATGAGGGAACACTAACCACTCTTCAGACTCATGAATGAAGTAGTCTGGCACCATGTCTACCTTTGAGTTCTTTGGCTTGTAGTATGGGCAAGCAACGCGAATATCACGTGGTAGATTTAAGCGCATTAATTCAGAAAGCTTTTCTTTTAATGCAAAAATACTGCGGCCAGAATCGAACACATCATCAACGATTAGTAATGAATTGTCTGCATTGGCATTTTCAATGATGTAATGCAAACCGTGAACTTTAATCTCTTTAGATTGCTGGTTAATACCGTAATACGAAGAAGTACGCACTGCGATATGGTCAGTTTCTATACCTTTGTAATCGTAATATTCTTGAACTGCGATACCAATTGGAGCACCACCACGCCAAATACCAATGATGAAATCAGGACGGAAACCATCTTCATAAACTTGTGCCGCAACACGAAATGAATCTTCAAGAAGCTGCTGCGCAGTGATATAGCACTTATCTGACATAAATAGAGACCCCAGTGTCAATTGATCATTCAAGTGTAGCTAATTTAATAAAAACTAACCACAGGATGAGAAAATGTGGGGCGGGATTTTATACTAATTTACTCAAAAAAGCTTGTATCAGTTTGTAAAATTCCCCTTTAGATCAAAAAAGCCCCTTAACTTAGATAAAGTTAAGGGGCTTTTAATTAGGGCGTGTTGGCCTTTGTGGATTAAATTTGTTCACTCTAGGGACGATTTAATCGCGGCGCGAGATTTGTAACCTAATGGGCTAAGTAAAAATTGAGCAACAAAGAGTTAATCGCCCCTAGGAAGAACCCGAAGGGCAGCACGTGTTTGGCATTAATGCTGCGTTATCGCCTATTTATGTGGAACAACCACACTACATTGGCTCTGCCTTGTCTAAATACCAAACACACTGCTGCAAAGTTAATCATAAAAGGTCAACACGCCCAATAGATAATTTCTTATGCTTTTTCTAGTAAAGTTCTTGCAACGGTACGCATACCTTGTGTTGTTGCGCCTGCAGCCCACTCGCTTGTGCTACCCATGTTAAATGCAGCAGCAAGGTCAATGTGCACCCAACCTTTGCCTTCATTTGGTACAAAGCGTGATAAGAAACCAGCCGCATTAGAAGCACCACCGTAACCACCACCTTTTTGAGGACGGCTATTTGCGGTATCTGCATATGGCGACGGGCAATTTTGTTGATGCCATTTTTCAAGTGGTAATGGCCATGCAGCTTCCATTTCTTGCTCTGCAAAGTCTTGTACGTCACGTACAAGCTCTTTATCAAGACCGAACAATGCATTGTACTCTTGACCAACAGCAACAAGCGCAGCGCCTGTTAGTGTTGCCGCATCAATGATTAATGGCGCGCCAGACTCACCTGCAGCCATTAAGCCATCAGCTAGGACTAAACGGCCTTCAGCGTCGGTATTAACGATTTCAACTGTAGTGCCATTTTTATACGTTAAGATATCACCAAGTTTGTAGGCATGACCTGAAATTAAGTTTTCAGCACAACATAAGAACAATTTAATACGTTTGTTGATACCACGGCTAATAGCAAGTGCTAAGCCAGCTGTTACTGTAGCAGCACCGCCCATGTCGCACTTCATGCCTAACATGCCTTCACTTGCTTTGATTGAGTAACCACCTGAGTCAAAGGTAATGCCTTTACCAACTAAAGCGGCCGCAACAGGTGCGTTTTCGTCGCCCGTTGGGTTGTAATCTAATGCTAATAATACCGGTGGACGCTCACTACCACGGCCTACCGCGTGAATACCAATCCATTGTTGCTCTAATAAAGCATCGCCTTTAATGATTTGGTAGCTTACGTGCTCAGGCGCTAATGACTGAACAAACTCAGCAGCTTTACCAGCTAGGCTCTCTGGGAAAATATCATCCGCAGTGCCATTGATCATTTGACGAGCCCACGTCGCAGCTTGCTTTAACGAAGTCAGCTCTTTGCTGTCTGTTTTTGCATTTTCAACAAACTCAATTGCGTCTAAATTCTTTGGTGATACAAAACCTTGATAAAAAGCCCACTGTGTTTCTGTGCACCAAACATCGCCTACTAAGGCAATATTTTTTAAGCCTTGATTAGCTAACGTACGTGCTGCTTTTTGTACGTTTTTAAGTGTATCTTGCTCAGTTAAATGAACAGTTGCGCCTTGTTCAGTAAAAGAAAGAGCGGCTTTTTCGCCCCAATGTGCGGCAGCGCCCTGCTCGCTAAGTTGAACTAGAAATTTTTCTGACATGTTAGAATACTCTTTGCGCTAAAAATGTTGATTGAGTTTACTACAGCCAACGTCAGTTCCCAACAGCTTGCGATAAATAGCGTTATGAAGTGTGGTTTAATCCGCGTAATGAATCACTTACAATAAAGAAAAACCAATCAGGTAAAGTCATGAAGTTTACTCCTGCATTACAATCAGCCACCTTAATTAAGCGCTACAAGCGCTTTTTAGCCGACTTAAAAACTGCCGATGGCGCAGAGTTTACAGCTCACTGTGCTAATACAGGCAAAATGACGGGCTGTGCAGAGCCTGGGTTTAAGGCTTTTTATTCAACCAGTGATAATGCTAAACGTAAGTACCCTCAATCCTTGCAATTAACTCAGAACCAATTCGACCACTTAATTTGTGTTAATACCGCTATTGCAAACCAGGTTGTGCTAGAAGCTTTAAATACAGGCGCGATTGCTGAACTTGTTGACTATCAAACCATTGCTGCAGAAGTAAAATACGGCCAAGAAAATAGCCGTATCGACTTTTTACTAACAGATGAACATAAACCCCATTGCTATGTAGAAGTAAAATCTGTGACATTACTTTCACAAACAGAACCACACTCCGGACAAGGGTATTTTCCGGATGCAAAAACTGAACGTGGCCAAAAACATGTCAGGGAATTAGTAGAAATGGTACAGCAAGGGCATCGTGCCGTTCTGCTTTTTGCAGTTTTACACGACGGTATCAATCAAGTAAGTGCAGCAGAACATATCGATCCGAAATATGCCCAGCTTTTGACTGAAGCTATAAAAAAAGGGGTTGAAGTGATTGCTTATAAAGCAGAAATTTCAGCCAGCCAGATCAGACTGGCTGAAAAAGTACCTTTTATTGCTTAGTCATTGACAGGTCGACTTCATCAATCAGGTTAAGCTCAATATCTTCATCTTTAAAAAGTAAAGGTCTAAGCTTAGCCGACTGAGAATAATAGCGACTTTGATCATCAAAATGTTCTGAATGTGAGTCTGAACTTTGTGACATGGTTAACAAACCTTTTGCCTCAGGGCCATTTTCTGTAAAGTTCATTACAAACATCCAACTAGAGCCATAGTTAACAGGGTATCCCTGCGGCGTTAAGTTTGATGCAAGAGGTTTACCCGTCACAGCATCATTTAGAACAGCATAATCCGTGTAGGGGATTAGTGTTGAACGCGTTAAGTTACTGCGATCATATCTGAACACGTTAAACCCACCTTCCACATGCATAGGACCAGCCCAAGGTAGCTTTTCACCTGAGCCACTGCCACCGGCAAGTGATTTTTCGACAAACTGTAATTCATCTAAGCGACTATCCAGTGCAACATTATTTGCTTGTAAATTATAAACAGCATGTGCCAATGCAGTTAAAGCAACTTTATCTTTGCGTAATGTATTTGGCGTATTAGCAGGGTTAGTCACATCAAAATTGTCATAAAGATGCTCTTTTGCGTTAAATAAGTGCGCAAACTCGCGAAATAAAGCAGCACCTTGCGTATCTAAGTTCATTTTACCATCGGCATTAGCTAATAAATCACATGCTTGGCTGATATAAACTTGCGTACCGTTACTTAATTCAATTGGTAAGTCCCCTTGTGCAAAACATTGTAATGCCAGCTCTTCAAACACTAAACTCTCAAGGTAAAAGTGATTACCAACTAATGCCTGCTCTAACTCATCCAAGGTAAATTTAGCATCTTCGCCTCCTCCTTGCTGAAGAAGCTTCAATCCCATTCTTGTTCTTAGTGATAGGGGTTTATGCACATCACCATATTGAGCCGCAAAGCCGATGAGTGGCTCGTTAAGATTAGTAACCCAATAGCTGTCATTAGAATTTTGTACATAATCTGTGCGTGTTAATTGCGGCGCTTCGTTAAATGGTACTTTGCCTTGGCTTTCAAATAGCTTCATATTGCCAGGAACAATGTCAAAGCCGACGGACTCTCTCAAAGCAACAAGCTCTGGTTGTAATCGAATGGCTAAGTTCGCTTGATCGTCAAGCTTTAAAACCGTGCTATCGTCAACATAAAAGACATTACCTTCTTTGTCTGCTGCCATGGTGTTATTGAAAGACACACCATCAAACTCAGCAAAGGCTGCTTTCATATCTTCAAGGCTTACAGCTTGGTTTAAAGCCGACCACTGAGCAACGACATCCATATTAAATTCGTTAGCATCTTTTATCGTAAATGCTTGAGTATCACTCCAACCTAAGCCATTTTCTACAGGTGTTTCGAGCATTAATCCATGATGGCTATAATAAAAGGGCTTGCTCAACTCAATTGTGCTGCCAGCACCAGTAGCCACTTCAACAGTAACGACTTTTTCAGTAATTGAGTACTGCTCATCTTCAACACTATAACTCATTCTATCATTTTCATTTAAAGCCAATTGATAAATTAAAAAGTGACGCGCAGTCGAAAAAGTATGCGTCCAAGCTACATGCTCGTTAAAGCCAATATTAATAACGCCCGGCATTCCCTGAAGACTCCCCCCCATTACATCCATAGCACCAGGTATGGTCAAATGAGACTGCCAAAACCGCAAATTTCCCTCATAAGGAAAGTGTGGATTAGCGAGTAATCCTCCTTTGCCATTGGCCATCATGTCTTTACCTAGGCCCCAACCGTTTGAACCCAAATGTTTATATTTTTTTTCAAGTTTAAATTGCGCAGCTTGCTGAGCAATGTTGTTAGTGATACTAGAAACAGCTGAAGGAGCACCGCTCATTGGTACAGGTAAATATTCATTGCTATCCCCAGGGTTGGCAAAAAAAGCTAACTCTAAAAAATTAGCTGAACTGGCTAACTGCACGGTAGCCATTGAATAGGCAAGCATATCTTGTGCTGTTAGTTGAGTAACCCAAGGTTGCGATGCACACTCTGGAGCAAGGTTTTCAACACCGGTGTCTGTTACGTATTTATTAAACCCCTGTACAAACCCCTCGTAGTGGGCGCGACTGTCTTCATTCAGTTCATCATAATGTTGCAGTGCGTACTCATTCACTCCTAATGCTTTATAACCAAAGTCTGATATTAAGTGCTGTGAATCTCCACTTCCAGCAACCTTATCTGGGCCATAGTATTTTGAGCGTTCGCCTCGCACTTTAATAATTTGGTCCGTTAATAAGCAAGCATGATCTTTTGCATATGCAAACCCTGCTCCAAACGCCAAACTCTCTAAATTTGCTGCTGTGATATGGGGTACACCATAGGTTGTCCATCGCACATTCGCTTGTAACGTATTGCCTTCGGAAAATGCAGGAATATCTACTTTTACAACTGGATCTGGGTCAGGGGTAACAACGGGAGCTGTGGTGTCATTGTTATCTTTATCTGAATTACAGCCGACGAGCAAAGCCGCAGCAATACCGATTAGCAGGGGATTGAGTTTCATTGTGGATCCTTATTATGATTGTATGTCCACCCCCCAGCTTGCCTTAAATAGTAGGCTAAATCTTGACCTTTCACGCAAAAAATTGACTTTGCGCGCCAACTAATGCAGCGTTACTTCTATTAAAATAATAATAACTATGAATGACCTATGTTTTATATCAGTTGCCAGATAATTCGCTCACTTGTATTTTTTTTAGAACGCCAAGGCATGTGTAGCAAACAAATTGAAGCTTTGCTCGGTGAACGACTGAAAGATTTGGACGATGTAAGCGCCCGCTTTCCTATCGCTGACTATGATTCACTCATGCACTATGGCGATAAAATATTACAACAAGAGCATATTGGGCTGGAGTTTGGCAACTCTTTAAAAGCACAAAATTGGGGGCTATTAGGTCATGTTGCATTAGTGAGCAAAAACTTAGAAAAAGCACTGGAGCATGCACAGAGATTAAGCAAAACAATACGAAACATTGGTCACATTGAACTCGTTTCTGAAGACGAGTTTTGTCGTCTAAGCTGGCATGCTCAAAGTAACATACAGCATTACATGGTAGATGAATTATTTAGCAGTTGGCTTTCATTTGCTAAGCACTGTTGTCACAATCATGCCGATGTTAGCCTTGAAAAAGTACAGTTGACTAGACCCACCCCAACCCCAGAAAGTTTAACTGTTTATAAACAGGTTTTTAATTGCCCTATTGAGTTTTCAGCTAACTCAAACTCTCTTATTTTTAGTAAATCGATTCTTAAATGTCGACTGCAATCTCCTAACCCCGAGCTTGAAAACATTTTATTATCTCAAGTCGATACAGCTGTATCACAGCATGATTATGCCTCGCAGTTAGTTACTTTCATTAATACCCAATTGCCTCACATACCGACCCTTGAGCAAGCATCAATTCAACTCAATATTAAAAAACGCACTTTACAACGTCACCTTTCAAATCAGCAACTTAGTTTTTCTAAACTCATTGATCAGCAACGAAAACTACTTGCAAAAGAGATGCTTCTAAAAGGCCTATCTGCACTGGAAATTAGCAACAAGTTAGGCTTTTCTGAACAAAGCGCTCTACAACGCGCCTTTAAGCGTTGGTACAAAACCACGCCAAAAAAGTTTTTAGCTTTATATACTATTTAAGTTGTATTATTTTTTTTTGCCCATATAACTTAGCAAATTTAAAAAAATGACGAGTAGTTAAGGGCTTACCAAACCGCCCATAATTATTTGAGCAATCATTAGCACAAGGTCAAGAGGATTAATTAAAAATAAATTTGCCTCAGTCTAATGATTCTGCTATTTATAGCCGCCGGCTAACGCTGGGCAAAATATTAAGGATTTAGGAGAAAGTTATGCCAGACCAAAAAAGACTAGGGTTATTGGCTCAGGCCGGGTTGGAACCATACCAAGAACAGCCAGGTGAAGAGTACATGAATGAAGCACAACGTGCTCATTTCAAAACAATTTTAGAAGCTTGGCGTAACGATTTACGTAACGAAGTAGACCGTACTAAATCGCATATGCAAGACGAAGCAGCTAACTTTCCGGATCCAGTAGACCGTGCAGCACAAGAAGAAGAATTCTCATTAGAACTTCGTACTCGTGACCGTGAGCGTAAACTGATCAAGAAAATTGAAAAAACGATTCAATTAATCAAAGAAGATGACTTTGGTTTCTGTGAATCATGTGGTATCGAAATTGGTATCCGCCGCCTAGAAGCGCGTCCTACAGCTGATTTATGTGTAGACTGTAAAACGCTTGCGGAAATTAAAGAAAAGCAATCTGGACGCGGTTAATATCCTTTAATTAGCCCATGTCTACCACAGCCGTTAACACGCCAATGCGTGAATATCGTGGCCGCTTTGCGCCATCCCCTTCAGGGCCATTACATTTTGGCTCACTTATAGCGGCTGTGGGTAGCTTCCTTGATGCAAAAGCAAATCAAGGAAAATGGTTAGTACGCATTGAAGATATCGACACAACGCGTGTTGTAAGCGATGCTAGCGACGATATATTACATACCTTAGAGGCTTACGGTCTTTACTGGGACGAGCCTGTCATATACCAAACCCAGCGTCATGAGCAATACCAAGCCATTGTTGACGAGTTAATTTCGCAAAACCTTGTTTATGCATGTCATTGCACGCGCAAAGAAATTAAAGCAATCGGTGGAATATACCAAGGCCACTGCCGGTATAAAAACCACGCTTTAACTGATTCAGCGCTACGTTTAACCCAGCAATTTGCAACCAGTCACTACCATGATTTAATTCAAGGTGAAGTGTATGTTGATAGCCAACTTGCCAAAGAAGATTACTTAATAAAGCGCAGCGATGGTTTATTTGCTTACCAACTGGTCGTAGTCGCCGATGATATCGCACAAGGTATTACAAGAGTCGTTCGCGGCGCTGATTTACTCGAGCCGACTGCACGACAACTCAGTTTGTTTAAGCAACTAAATAAACCGGCCCCAGAATACGCCCACCTTCCTTTAGCGGTAGCTAAACCTGGTTTTAAGTTATCAAAGCAAAATTACGCCCCAGCAATAGCAAAATCAAATCCAAAGCCCGCGTTGTTCGATGCCTTGCGCTTTTTAGGTTTAAAGCCAGAAAGTTCACTATTATCGTTAAGTACTGAACAGATGTTAGCTTGGGCTGTTGAAACTTACCGCCTTGAACACATACCAAAGGTGCAAGAAATACAAGTTAGCGAGGATCCTAACTCTCCTTTTTGTAACTTTGTTACTATTGAAAAATAAATTGCCAATTTTAAAGGCCGAGTAACTTAATTTTTCAGCCCTGCTGGTATATGATAGCGACCCAAAGTGTGCGAATCATCAACACCTTAATTTAGCGCCATTTAAAACACACTGATTACACGTCAATCTCACATCGGCGAAGTATCAAACAAACGCTATACTTGATGAGTCGCAAAGTCCGCGTCGTAGGAGACAGATTATTATTTCTAAGCTTTTTCAATTTTGTCGGCAGATTATTGGCCCAAATGCCACGACATCAAGTGATGCTTTGCCAACGAGCGAGTTACCTTTGGTGATCGAGCGCAGTGAACATGGTATTTCGCGCAAACAATTTAGCCCAAATGCAATCAAAGTATTGTACCGCCTTAAAGAAGGTGGTTTTGATGCCTACCTTGTAGGTGGTTGTATTCGAGATATATTGTTAGGCCAACAACCAAAAGACTTCGACGTTGTAACAAACGCAACCCCTGAGCAAATCAAAAAGCTATTTCGTAACTGTCGTCTAATTGGTCGTCGTTTTCGTTTAGCCCATATCGTGTTTGGTCGAGAAATTATTGAAGTGGCGACCATGCGCGGCCATCACGAAGCCGAAGAAAGCAAAAATCAAATTAGCCAATCAAGCGAGCACGGCCAACTCCTGCGCGACAATGTCTATGGCAGCATCGAAGAAGATGCCGAGCGCCGCGACTTTTCGATAAATGCACTTTACTACTCAATTAACGACTTTTGTATTTATGACTATGCCAATGGCATTAGCGCGATAAAAGCAAAACAAATTGAGCTGATTGGCGACCCAGAAACACGTTACCGTGAAGACCCTGTGCGCATGTTACGCGCAGTGCGTTTTGCCACCAAACTAGGAATGAGCATTGCACCTGGCACCGAAAAGCCAATTAAAGGCCTTGCTAATTTACTCGACCATATTCCGCCAGCTCGTTTGTTTGAAGAATCACTCAAGTTGTTCTTAAACGGCAAAGCAGAAGAAAACTACTTAATGCTACGCCAGTATGGTTTATTCAAAGCATTATTCCCTGCGCTTGATAAAATCTTAGATGCTAATCCTGAAGGCTTTGAACATACGTTTATCCTGCAAATGTTTAAAAACACCGATAAGCGTATTAATGCTGATAAAAAAGTCACTCCAGCCTTTATTTTTGCAGCCCTTTTGTGGTTCCCATTACTGAGCATTGCTAAAAAATTACAACAACGCGATCAACTTTCAGAGTACGATGCATTTGCACAAGCGATGAACAAAGTACTGAGTGAAAACGCACAACATGTAGCAGTACCAAAACGCTTCACACTGGGTGCACGCGATATTTGGCATATTCAGCAACGTCTTGATAAACGAGGTGGTCAACGTGCTTATAGGCTGACTCAACAGCCTCGCTTCAAGGCAGCCTATGATTTCTTACTATTGCGTGTGCAAGCTGGCGAAGAGCAGCAAAAAGAGCTTGCTGATTGGTGGACAACCTACCTAAGCCAAGACATCAACGGCCAAAAAGAGATGGT
Source organism: Pseudoalteromonas sp. BZK2 (assembly GCF_014349195.1). Classification (NCBI taxonomy): domain Bacteria; kingdom Pseudomonadati; phylum Pseudomonadota; class Gammaproteobacteria; order Alteromonadales; family Pseudoalteromonadaceae; genus Pseudoalteromonas; species Pseudoalteromonas sp. BZK2. The sequence goes on from NZ_JACSOG010000025.1 coordinate 29,444, forward strand.
TAAAAATTTAGGACACCAAGGTGGCCCTAAGCGCCGTCGTCGCCCACGCAAGAAAAAAGTAGACTAAGTATGCATACCGTTTATTTAGGTTTAGGTGCCAATTTAAACGCGCCACGTAAACAAATTCATGCTGCTGTCGCTGCCCTAAAAGCATTAGAAGATGTTGAGTTTGTTTGTGTATCCCATGATTACGCAAGCAAACCCATGGGGCCACAAGATCAACCCGATTATGTTAATGCGGTCGCATGTGTTAAAACTGCACTTATGCCAGAGCAGTTGCTTGATTTAACGCAAGCCATTGAGCTTGAGCATGGCCGTGTTAGAAAAGAACAGCGCTGGGGTCCGCGTACCCTTGATATAGATATTTTATTGTTCGGTAATGACGTAATAGACACCCCTCGCTTAACCGTGCCTCATTATGGCCTAACAGAGCGAGAGTTTGTTGTTTACCCCTTGTTGGAAATTGCACCAACACTTGTACTACCGAATAATCAATCACTTGCTGATATAACAAAAACGTTGCCTTTAAACGATTTACAACAACTCCCTCAGCAGTAATCAACCAAGGCTAAGCCTTAGAGGAAATTATGTCTAAAATCACCGTTTCAACCTTGAATAAAATGAAACAAGAACAACAAAAAATCACCGCATTAACAGCTTACGATGCCAGTTTTGCTAAATTGTTTCATGATAATGGCGTCGAGGTGATTTTAGTTGGTGACTCTTTAGGTATGGTATTGCAAGGTGCTGATGACACATTAGCAGTAACCAACACAGAGATTGCTTATCATACACGCTGCGTACGAGCAGGTAGCCGTGAATTATTTGTAATTGCTGACTTACCCTTTATGACCTATGCCAACCCAACTGATGCCTGTAAAAATGCTGCAGAGCTGATGCGTGCTGGGGCAAACATGATCAAGCTTGAAGGTGGCGAATGGCTGCACGACAGCATTCGTGCGATGACCCAACAAGGTATTCCAGTATGTGGCCACCTAGGCTTAACACCTCAGTCAGTGCATGTATTTGGTGGCTTTAAAATTCAAGGTCGTGAGCAATCTCAAGCCGATAAAATGGTTAGCGATGCGAAAGCACTTGAGGCGGCAGGTGCGCAGTTACTTGTTTTAGAATGTATTCCAAGTGAGCTTGCTAAACGTATTACTGATGAGCTGAACATTCCTACCATTGGTATTGGTGCAGGTAATCAAACTGATGGGCAAATCTTAGTTATGCACGACTTAGTTGGTATTTCAGCAGGCTATATTCCTAAGTTTTCAAAGAATTTCTTATTAGAAACCGGCAATATGCCAGCAGCAGTGCAAAAGTATTGTGAAGATGTAAAAAGTGGTGCTTTCCCAAGTACCGAACACGAGTTTAAATAAATGCAATCAATCACTGAAATCAAATCGTTACGCAGCCAAATCAAAGCTTGGCGTCAAGCAGGCCTGAGCATTGCACTAGTGCCTACTATGGGAAATTTACACCAAGGTCACTTTTCACTGGTTGAAAAAGCCAAAACCTTAGCTGATAAAGTGGTTGTGAGTATCTTTGTGAACCCAATGCAGTTTGGGGCTAACGAAGATCTTGATAGCTACCCACGTACACTTAACGAAGATAAACAAGGTTTAGCTGAACTCGGTACTGATATCGTGTTTACACCCTCCGTTGAAACGATTTACCCAAATGGTTTAGGCGAGCAAAGCTTTGTCGATGTGCCGGGTGTTTCTATGGGTTACTGTGGCGGCTCGCGCCCTGGTCACTTCAAAGGCGTCGCAACCGTTGTCACTAAGTTATTTAATTTAGTACAGCCTGACTTTGCTTGTTTTGGTGAGAAAGACTTTCAGCAGCTGCAAGTGATTAAAACCATGACACGCGATTTATCTATCCCTGTAGAGATAATTGGCGTACCTACTTGCCGTGAAATCTCTGGGTTAGCAATGAGCTCTCGTAATGGCTATTTATCTGATGAGCAAAAAGACACTGCAAAAGTACTGTTTGCCACGTTAAATAATACAGCAACAGCACTGAAGCAAGGCAATGCAGACATTGCTACACTTGAGGCTGATGCAAAAGCACAGCTTGAAAGTGCAGGCCTTAAACCTGACTATTATGCGGTAGCAGAGCGCTCAACATTAAAGCCTGCAACAACGGCTGATAAACAACTTGTTATTTTAGCTGCTGCTTATTTGGGCTCAGTACGTTTAATTGACAATTTACAAGTTGAGCTGGATTAAATAGCAATAATCTGGGTAAGATGGATTGCAAAGAAAAGACATAAACTAGGGATAAGCATGAAAAAACTACCTGCAATTGCAGCAACATTATTTGCTATGACATTACTGTCTGCCTGCTCAAATAAAATAGAAAACCCAGAAATGCAACAATGCGCTCAACAAAACTACCAATGCGAGGCAAGCTGTGAACAACAAAGCACTGCTGATGGCTTAGTTCATAAGGTGTGTAGCAACAAGTGCATCGAAGCTTATAATCAATGTAAAGCTAATGCCGAAAAATTAGGTGAAGTTAAATAATACTTACTTTTAGCTCGCTTATTAGGGCACTGAAACCTGTTCGGTGCCTGCACTTCTCTTCTCGATTACAATTTCATTTCCATAATTAAGCCTCTGGTAATTTTGTTCATATTTTTGTTTACCCTTTAATCTATTCATATTAGGGCAAGCTTTCGTTCATTAAACTTCTCTATATTGGTGACGAATAAACAACTGCAACCATGTAATTGTTTCTCACTAATTTCAAAATTTTACTCTTCGCATTTAACTGCACCAACTCAAAGTCATTGAGATTATTAGTTTTTATTTTGGGTTCAGTAATTGCTAAGGGATATGAATGAATTAACGTGATTTACGGCTAAAGGAAAATTGAATGAGACCAGAAACTCGAACCAAGCTCTTCAGTGCTGCTAAAAAGAAGACCTTATTGGGCGTATTATTAGCCATGAGCGCAGGTCATACATACGCAATTGAAGAACAAGATCAATCAAACGTAACTAAAACAGAACAAACAGCCGTTAAAGTTCAAGCAGCCGAAAATGAAAAACTGGCCTCAAAGGAAAAGGCTGCTGTTGAGCTTAAGCCTGAGATGATCACTATTCCCCAAGAAAAGCTATTTGATGTTATCACTGCGCGTGCTAAAAAACTCGCTTCAGAGCCTTATGTAGCCCCGAAAGATCTTGAACTTGAGGCGCTCACAAGCATCAATTACCAAGACTACCGTGCAATCCGTTTTCGTACTGAGCAAGCGATTTGGAAAGATCAAAGCCTTTATGAAGTGCAGTTGTTCCACCCAGGCTTTTTATATCGTTCACCGGTTGCAATTAATACTCTTGAACAAAACGCTGAAGTAAAAAGTTTACCTTTTAAAACAGATTACTATCGTTATGATGCAACTGCTGCCCCGTTAGAGCAAGAGATCAGTACTGCGATTGCCAATACACAACTTGGCCATGCAGGTTTTCGTTTGCATTTTCCACTGAACAACAACCAGTACAAAGATGAAGTGGCTGTGTTCCAAGGTGCTTCATATTTTCGTTTAGTTGGTCCGCACCAAGTATATGGTCTGTCAGCCCGTGGACTTGCGGTGGATACTGCTCTTAGTTCAGGTGAAGAATTCCCTGTATTCAAAGAGTTCTGGTTAGTAAAACCAGCACCCGAAGATACCACTATCGTGCTCTACGCATTATTAGATAGCCCATCTGTGTCGGGCGCCTATCGTTTTGAATTAACACCTTCGACCAACACTGAAGTGAAAACTCAAATGCAAATTTTCGCCCGCAAAGACATCAAAAAGCTTGGTATTGCCCCGCTAACAAGTATGTTCTACCACGGTGAAAACAGTACTAAGTTCTTCGACGACTACCGCCCTGAAGTACATGACTCTGACGGCCTTCTAATGCAATCAGAACAAGGTCAATGGGTTTGGCGCGCACTGAATAACCCGAAGAAGCTAAGTGTCACTTCGTTTAGCTACGAGAACCCGAAAGGCTTTGGTCTTGCACAGCGAGACCGTGACTTTAATAACTACCTTGATACCGAAGCACATTATCACAACCGTCCGAGTATGTGGATTGAGCCAGAAGGTAATTGGGGTAAAGGGCGCGTTGAGTTAGTAGAGATCCCAACAGATACAGAAACCAACGACAATATTGTTAGCTACTGGGTGCCAGAGCAGCCAATGAAAGCCGGTGACAGCTTAAGCTTTAGTTACAAGCTTTCGACTTTCAATGCCACGCTTGCAACTCAAGATAAAGCGAGTGTGTTAAGAACTCGAATTGGTAGTGCAGCATTACCTGGTGAAGACAATCCACCACCAAAAAGCCACCGCCAATTTACCGTTGATTTTAGTGGCGAAACCATTAATCAACTATCAGCTAATTTTGCCATGCAAGCGGATCTTACACTCTCTGCTGGGCAAATAAGCGATAAAACGGTACAGCAGTTACCAAACAATCAAGGATGGCGCGTAGCCTTTAAAGTGGCGCCAGAGGGAGATAAGCCAGTTGATATGCGCTTATCGTTAAAACTACGTGATAAAGAAATCAGCGAGGTATGGAGCTATGTCTGGTATCCAAACGACGTCCAATAGTAAAGCGTTAGAAGCAACAGCAATGCCATTTAAGAAAACCCGCGCTTGGCTTTTTTCGAGCCTAGCGCTCAGCATTACCGCCTATGGCGTGTGGATCATGTTCGATATTTTAAATTCTAACGGCATGACACCGCTTGAGTACGCTTTACTGGCATTATTTACAGTCACCTTCGCGTGGATTGTTACAGCCTTTTGTAGTGGCTGTATGGGCTTTATCTTGCAATTATTTCGTATTGACCCGTTGACCTTAAAACGTCAAAAGCCAATCGAGATTAATCAGCATGCCTTGAGCCAAACGAAAACAGCCATTGTTATGCCTATCTACAACGAAGATACAGAGCGTGTAATTGCCGGTTTTGAGGTTAGCCTTCGCTCGCTAGCCAAAACAGGACAAATGCCACATTACGATTTTTACTTACTTAGTGATACGCAAGACCCTGAAATCGCACGTAATGAACTAAAAGCATGGAATGCTCTCACTAAGCGTTTAGGTGATTTAGCTGCGCATACTTTTTATCGTCGCCGTGAAGACAACAAACACCGTAAAGTAGGTAACTTAACTGATTTTTGTGAACGTTGGGGCAGCCAATACGATCATATGATTGTGCTTGATGCCGATAGCATTATGACGGGTCAATGTATGCTTGAACTGACTTCTAGCATGATCAGCAATCCAAAATCAGGTTTGATCCAGACGATCCCTATTCCGGTTCGCCAAGACACGTTTTTTGGTCGCTTTTTACAGTTTGCATCGATTTTATATAGCCCAATGTTGGCAACTGGTTCTGCTTTTTGGCAAACAAACCAAGCAAACTACTGGGGTCACAATGCAATTATTCGCGTTGAAGCATTTACAAAATGCTGCGGCCTGCCAGTTTTAAAAGGCAATGCCCCATTTGGCGGTGAAATCTTAAGTCATGACTTTGTTGAAGCTTCACTTCTTCATCGTAGTGGCTGGGATGTGTTACTGCTGAGTGATGTTGAAGGTAGCTACGAAGAAGTGCCAAGTAACATTCTCGATTACGCAATTCGAGATAGACGATGGGTGCAAGGAAATATCCAGCATTTAGGTTTATTGCCAAAATCTGGCCTGAAGCTAATGAGTAAAATGCACTTTTTATTTGGTGCCACAGCGTATATTTCATCGTTAATCTGGTTATCAATGCTGGCATTAAGTACCTTAGATGCAGTGACTCGTGCTCTTAATAGCGACGTATACTTTAACCATGCTTATCAGCTTTTCCCAACCTGGCAAATTGCCAAAACGGATCTAATTGATTCGTTGTTATTCATTACTGCCGTATTACTGTTACTACCTAAATTAATGGGTATTATTGTGACTTTAGTACACCGTAATAAAGCCTTTGGTGGCACGATGAAGCTAATTGCAGGTTCACTCATCGAAACGGTTTTTGCTATTGTGATTGCGCCGCTAATGATGGTATTCCATAGCTATTTTGTCGTGTGCGTATTTTTAGGTAAAAAAGTGAGCTGGGATGCACAGCCTCGTGAAGGTAGAATGGTACCGTGGAAGGAAGCGATTGGTTATACGTTATTTTCGACTATTACCGCGATTATTTGGGGCTCGGTTGCTTACTATTACACACCGACCTTCTTTTGGTGGTTATCACCTATTTTAGTGGGCCTTATTTTAGCAGCGCCAATTGTACGTTACTCAAGCAGCATCGGCTTAGGTGTGAAAATGCGTAAAATGGGCTTATTCTTATGTCCAAGTGAAGTTGAAAACGATGATACCTTAGCGGCACTTCGTGTACATCAACAAGAAATTGGTTTACCTAAGGATGAGCACGCTGACTTTAGTATACCTGCACTACCTAATGAATACCCAACGGTAATGCCAATTCAAAGCTTTAAGGCTCCCTCGGGTAAAAAGCGTAAGCAAGTACGTCTTGCTCAGCAACGCATTAAGGAAAAATTATTTGCTAAAAGCTAAACGAAAAAAAACCGCTCACTGAGCGGTTTTTTCGTCTATGTCTGTATGGTTGTTACAGAAGGCCTAGCTTTTTAAGTTCAGCCATTGCCATTTTACCTGAAAGTGGCACATAACCATCTTTCTCAACAATTTTTTGACCGTCTACAGAAAGAACCATTTTTAAGAACTCTGCATCGATTGGTGAAAGCGGCTTGTTAGGGTGCTTGTTCACGTAAACGTATAAGAAACGAGATAGTGGATATTTACCTGTTGCTACGTTTTCTAATGTTGCATCAACAAAGTTGTCGCCTTTCTTAGAAAGTGGAACCGTACGTACACCTGATGTTTTATAACCGATACCTGAGTAACCAATCGCGTTCACTGAAGAAGAGATTGACTGTACTACAGATGCAGAACCAGGTTGTTCGTTTACGTTGTTACGGAAGTCACCTTTACAAAGTGCTTTCTTCTTGAAGTAACCGTAAGTACCCGATACTGAGTTACGACCGTAAAGCTGGATATCTTTTGCTGCCCAATCGCCCTCAAGACCTACTTCGCTCCAACGATTAACCTGTGCATCAGCACCACATTTACGTGTTGAAGAGAAAATCGCATCAACTTGGTCAATACGTAAACCTTTGATTGGGTTATCTTTGTGTACGAATACAGCAAGAGCATCGATTGCAACGCGTACTTCAGTTGGCTTGTAGCCGTAACGCTTTTCGAATGCTTCAATTTCTTTTGACTTCATACGACGGCTCATTGGGCCGAAGTTTGCTGTCCCTTCAGTTAATGCTGGAGGAGCAGTTGAAGAACCCGCTGCTTGGATTTGAATGTTTACGTTTGGATAGAAGCGCTTGTACTCTTCTGCCCAGAACGTCATCATGTTTGCAAGCGTGTCAGAACCTACAGATGAGAAGTTACCAGAGATACCACTTACTTTAGTGTACTCAGGCATATCTTTATCAACTGCAGCTGCTTGTGCTGATACAAATGTTGTTACAGCCACACCCATTGCGGCAACGAGATTTTTGAATTTCATAGGGGTTACTCCGATTTGTTCGTCCCATTTCCTAACTGCGGTCTACTCTAATGACACTAGATGACAGTTAGATTACCCTTAAATGACATTTTTATGACTTTGCCGTTTTCTTAATATTATCTGTTAAACGCACGACTTTTTCGCTACCAAATGCAAACGCAAAGGTCGAGCCTTGGCCTAATTTACTGCTGATATCTAAACGACTGTCATGCCTTGTAAGTACATGTTTTGTAATCGCTAAACCTAATCCAGACCCACCTGTAGTGCGGCTACGAGCCTTATCAACACGATAAAAACGTTCCGTTAAACGGTTAATATGTTCAGCAGCAATACCATCACCATTATCGGTCACACTAAACGCGGCTTGGTTATTTTTAAGCTGCCAATCAACCACAATCTTGCCACCGGGCTTGGTGTAATGAATGGCGTTAAACACAAGGTTAGAAAAGGCACTTCGTAATTCATCTTCGGCCCCTTTAATGTCTAAGCTCGCATCAACATTAAAGATAAGCTCATGGCCTTTGTCTTGGTTTAATGACTGTGCTTCGGTTTGAATATAGGTAAGTAACTGCGGCACATTAACCGGCTTATCGTTATCTTGACGACGTGCCCCTTCAATACGCGACAACGACAATAATTGATTAACCAGACTGTCCATGCGCTTACATTGTTCAAGCATGGTAGTTTGCGCTTTTTGCCACATTGCAGGAGGTGGTAAGCTATCTGAATCAAGCATTTCTAAGTAACCGGTTACCACTGTAAGTGGTGTTCTCAGCTCATGAGAAACATTGGCCACAAAATCTTTACGCATCTGCTCAAGTTGCTTTAAGCGAGTAACATCACGCACCACCATCATCAACTGTGAACTTGCATAGGGCATAACACGAAACTCTAAGGTTTGATCGTAGCTGTGGCCACCATCAAGCTCGAGCGGTTCATCGAAACAGGCTTTATGCATGTACTTTGCAAACTTAGGATCGCGAATAAGATTATCTAAGCGTTGCCCATGATCGGTAGGCCACTGTAACCCTAAAACCTTTAAAGCCAATTGGTTACACCAAATGATGCTGAGATCTTTTTGTAAAACCACTACCGCATCAGGCACAGCCTCGGCGCCATCACGAAAGCGGCGTATTAAGTCTGCAAGTTCATTACGTTTTTTACGGTTTCGATGTTGTAAGTGATAGATCCCTTCAAAGACTTGCTCCCACGCTCCCTCCCCTTCGGGTGGGTTGAAACTACGTTGATTAAGAAGCCAATCGCTGAGGCGATATAATTGATGATAATGCCAAATTAGCAGTGCAAAAGAGCCTAAAAATAAAAGCAAAAAAGGCGCACCTACAAGTACGCCAACTAATAACAAGGGTAAGAAATACATAAACAGGCGTTTTGCTAACGCCTGTTTATTCACTACTCGATACATACACTCACTTTACCTTAAGTATGTAAATTAGCTTGTTAAGGTCATTGCTATGACACTTATAATTTACTTGAAAAACGATAGCCTGCACCGCGAACGGTTTGTACTAAACGGTCATGCCCTAATGGTGCAATCGCTTTACGTAGACGACGAATATGTACATCAACTGTACGGTCTTCTACATATACATTTGTTCCCCATACATGATCAAGTAATTGTTCACGGCTGTAAACACGTTCTGGATGTGTCATGAAGAAATGGAGTAATCTAAATTCAGTAGGACCCATATCTAATTCACTCCCTTCTGATGTTACACGGTGTGAGATTGGATCAAGGCGTAAACCATGAACTTCAATGGCTTCTTCTAATGAGGTTGGTGAAACACGGCGAATAACCGCTTTAATGCGCGCCATTAATTCTTTAGGAGAAAATGGTTTTGTTACGTAATCATCAGCACCTACTTCAAGACCGCGTACTTTGTCTTCTTCTTCACCGCGAGCTGTTAGCATGATGATAGGAATTTGACGAGTGTATTCGTTTTGCTTAAATTTTTTCGCAATTTGAATACCGCTACCACCTGGTAACATCCAATCTAATAAAACCATATCTGGGTATGGTTCTACCATAGCTTCAATTGCAGAGTCATAATCTTCTGCTTCAATTGCTTGAAAACCATTTTGCTCTAGAACAAAAACCAGCATCTCTCTGATAGGCGCTTCGTCATCGACGACTAGTACTTTACGTGACATTCCAATTTATCTCTTTCGTTAGCGAACTGGTTTCATTATTATGACTAAGTATGACATTTTTATGAAAGTCTAACGAGTAATTCAAAAAGCGCAAAAAAATCAATGCAAAAATAGCCATTTTTTACGCTTTAATAGTAAATTTCGGATTAAAAGTCATACCTTAAAGTGACTGCCAAGTGATCTTCGTCAGCATTATTATCTAGTGAAAACTGCGTATACCACATGTACATACGTGCTTGTTTTGACAGGCTTCGTTCAACGCCTACAGAGGTACCACTCCCCGAGTCTTTCAACTTACCGAAGTTACCATCAGTATCTTGGTATTGCGCCAATAACTTATATTTATCTATTTTGTAGGATGCACTTACCAAAAAGCCATCTTCTTTATCAGAACCAGCTACTTTTTCGCTTTGTTGATACATACCACCTAAGGTTAAATCGCCTAATTTACCTTGCGCCGTAAACCGTGTTGTATCATAACCGGCTACTTTACTGTCGTGGGCAACACTGACAAAGTAAGGCGCTTTTTTAAATTTACTATCACCATACATAAAGGCCGCAGAGATACCGGTTTCTTCGTCTTGTTTAGAATTATCTTCAGCAATATAGGTGACCACAAATTGCATATTGCCGACAATTGGCGAGCTATAATGAACCACATCGCCAAGGCGATTTTCGCCATTAAATAAGGCTTTAACATCACCATTAAAGTCGTTCATTAAATCAATTTTACCCTGCGATACTTTTAACGCTGTATCATGTCGACCAAGCACTACCTGCCCATAACTGCCTTGAAGACCAACATATTGGTTACGAGCGGTAATATTCTCTTCTGTTTTACCATCGCTATCTTGATCAGCCGCATTTACTGCAAATTCAAACTTATATACAGCTTTTAATCCATCACTTATTTCACCACTGCCTTTAATACCCATACGTGAACTGTAGCTCTCAATAGACGTTTCGCTGCCATCGCCAGTGTCGCTATTAGCAACCCCTAAATGGGCCCGACCATACACATCTACAGCTTCGGCAGCACTATGAAAAGAAATAAAGCACATTGCAAAGCTCGACAACATCATGGCAGGTTTATTCATGGTAGCGATCCTCAATTTAAGCAATAACTTAAAAATCGAACATAAAGGGCTTTTGGTCAAGGCAAGGTGGCTATATTTCACATAAAAATCACGGATCACAGATCTACTAACTCTATCAGATCAAGATCAGGTTTTTACCAAGTTGATCACCCACAGATCAGTTTTTTACTTAGAGAGTAAGATAACTTGTTGATTTAATGTTAAGACACTCAGTATTTCGTTTAAAAGCTGAGCAAAGAAAAGCATATGATCAGTATACAACTAGTAAAATAATGATCCGTGGAAGCGAAGGTTAGTAAAACAGTGATCCTGGAAAAGCACGAGTAAGTAAATGGCTGATCCGCCTTGATCAAGGCAATAAAAAGCCGGCATGCAAGCCGGCTTTTTCAATTTATTATCAATTACTTGATTTGTGGATCAAGTTCACCCGATAAGTATTTAAGGTGCATATCATCTAAAGAGATAGGCTTGATCTTACCAGCTTGGCCTGCCGTACCAAACGCTTCGTAGCGAGCAACACAGATCTCAGTCATTGCTTTCGTTGCTTCAGCTAAGTATTTACGTGGATCGAAGTTAGCTGGGTTTAAAGCTAAGTGGCGACGAATTGCACCTGTAGATGCTAAACGAAGATCGGTATCGATATTTACTTTACGAACACCGTATTTAATACCTTCGATGATTTGCTCTACTGGCACACCATAGGTTTCAGGGATTTCACCACCGTATTGGTTGATCACTTCTAACCACTCTTGTGGCACTGAAGACGAACCATGCATCACCAAGTGTGTGTTAGGAATACGCGCGTGGATCTCTTTGATGCGATCAATCGCTAAGATATCGTCTGTTGGTGGACGCGTGAATTTGTACGCACCATGTGATGTACCACAAGCAATAGCAAGTGCATCAACTTTAGTTTTACGAACGAAATCAGCGGCTTCTTCAGGATCTGTTAGCATTTGATCAGTAGATAATTTACCTTCTGCACCCACGCCGTCCTCTTCACCTGCTTCACCTGTTTCAAGTGAACCTAAAACACCTAACTCGCCTTCTACAGACACACCACAAGCATGTGCCATTTCAACAGTTTGACGAGTAACATCAACATTGTATTCATAACTTGAAGGAGTTTTACCATCAGACATTAATGAGCCATCCATCATTACTGATGAAAAGCCTAACTGGATTGAACGCTGACATACACCTGGTGAAGTACCGTGGTCTTGGTGCATTACGACTGGAATATGTGGCCATTCTTCAACGGCAGCTAAAATCATATGACGAATAAAAGGGGCACCAGCATAGGCACGTGCGCCTGCTGAACCTTGTACAATTACCGGGCTGTTTGTTTTGTCAGCCGCTTCCATAATTGCGCGCATTTGCTCTTGGTTATTAACGTTAAAAGCAGGTACGCCGTAACCATTTTCAGCTGCATGATCAAGAAGTTGTCGCATACTGATTAAAGCCATTTGGTATTCTCCAAATTGTATCGACAGTAGTTTCCTACTATCTAGTTTGAACGGATAAGTTATTTTTTGATGCATCACTGCATCACGAAAAGCTCGCGCCTACCGTAACAGCTGTAAATAAAACGAGGGTGAGAGGTATTTTATTAACAGCTAAACCAGCGTAATTACCTAATAACTACGCTGGCATACGCACTAATTACTTAGCACGTTCTTCAAGCATAGCAACTGCTGGTAATTTTTTCCCTTCTAAAAATTCAAGGAAAGCACCACCACCGGTTGAAATGTAAGAAACTTTATCGGCAATGCCGTATTTATCAATCGCTGCAAGCGTATCACCGCCACCAGCAATCGAGAATGCACTTGAGTTAGCAATCGCATCAGCAATAGCACGTGTACCGTTGCCAAATTGGTCAAATTCAAATACACCTACTGGACCATTCCATACAATGGTGCCTGCATTAGCAATGATTTTTGCTAATTGGTTTGCTGTATCAGGACCAATATCGAAGATCATGTCTTCGTCTGTTACTTCATTCACATCTTTTAGTGTTGCCACTGCAGATTCTGAGAACTCATTACCTACAACAACATCAGTTGGTACCGGGATTTCACCGTTATTAGCTTTTGCTGCCGCACTTAATTTATTTGCTTCATCAATTAAATCAGCTTCAAATAAAGACTTACCTACTGAGTGACCTGCTGCTGCGATGAAGGTATTAGCGATACCACCACCTGTTACAAGTTGGTCAACCACTTTAGAAAGTGAATCAAGTACAGTTAACTTAGTCGATACTTTAGAGCCACCAACAATAGCAACTAAAGGACGAGCTGGGTTATCAAGCGCTTTACCTAGTGCGTCTAACTCTGCCGCAAGTAGTGGACCTGCACATGCAACATCAGCAAATAAACCCACACCGTGAGTCGATGCTTGTGCACGGTGAGCCGTACCAAATGCGTCCATTACGTAAACATCACATAATGCAGCTAGTTTTTTAGACAATGCTTCGTCGTTTTTCTTTTCGCCAGCGTTAAAACGCACGTTTTCGAAAACAACCACTTCGTTATCAGCAACGTCTACGCCTTCTAGGTAGTCTTTTTCTAGACGAACTGTTTGCTCAAGGGCATCATTTAAATAATTAACCACAGGGGCAAGTGAAAACGCTTCATCATATTCCCCTTCCGTAGGGCGGCCAAGGTGTGACATCACCATTACTTTAGCGCCTTTTTCTAACGCTAATTTGATAGTTGGTAATGCTGCACGAATACGCGCATCAGAGGTCACTTTACCTTCTTTTACAGGCACATTTAAATCTTCACGAATTAACACGCGTTTGCCGTTTAAATCTAAATCTGCCATTTTAATGACCGACATGGACTTCTCCTTAGTTAACGATACTAATATTATATTTATAAATTATTGGCTTACAGCCATCATCGCACGCGCAGTGTCGAGCATACGATTCGCAAAGCCCCACTCATTATCGCACCACACTAACAACTTTATCAGTCGTTTATGACTAACACGTGTCTGAGTGCCATCTATGATACAAGAATGTGGGTCATGATTAAAATCTACCGATACCAATGGCTCTTCAGTGTAACTTAAAATACCGTCAAGGCGGTCTTTTGCAGCTAACTTAAGTGCTTGATTGACAGTCGCTAAATTCACATCGGTATTCACTGTTACACTTAAATCCATCGCCGTCACGTTGATAGTGGGTACCCTAACAGCAATGGCTTCAAAGCGACTATGAAACTTAGGCAAAATACGCTCAATACCACGAGCAAGCTTTGTATCTACCGGAATAATAGATTGGCTTGCAGCACGAGTGCGGCGTAAATCATGATGATACGCATCAATCACTTGCTGATCATGCATCGAGGCATGAATCGTTGTAATAGCCCCAGATTCAATCGAAAATGCGTCATCCAGCACTTTAATCACTGGCACAATACAGTTTGTGGTACATGAACCGTTTGAAACAATCGTATGTTCAGCTTTTAGCTCATCATCGTTAATACCATACACAATTGTGGCATCGACATCAGCATCTGCAGGCTGCGAAAACAATACTTTTTTTGCACCAGCAGCTAAGTGTAGTTCTGCATGTTCACGAGAGTGATACACCCCAGTACATTCAAGAACCACATCAACATCAAGCGTTTGCCATGGCAGTTCTGCAGGGTTTTCTTCTGCAAATAAGGCTATAGAGTCGTTAGCAACCGTTAAAGTATCTTCGCCAAGATTAACTGGAAATGAAAAGCGGCCATGAGATGTATCGTATTTAAGGAGATGGGCAATGCCCTTAGGGTCGGCTAATTCGTTAATAGCGACAATTTTGATTTGATCTTCAAGCCCAGACTCATACAGAGCACGGACGATGTTGCGCCCAATTCGACCAAAACCATTAATTGCAAGTTTGATTGCCATGAAGAAGAAAATCCACTCTATTTGCTTGCAGATAAAGGCAGCTGCCTTTTAGATGGCGGTATTGTAATCGACCTTACACATTATTATAAGAGGTCAGCCAAAATAAAAATTGCTTAGCATATTTTAGATGGCTCAATTTTGGTAATCGACCTTACACATTATTATAAGAGGTCAGGTGAAATAAAAGTTGCTTAGCATGTTTTAGATGGCTCAATTTTGGTAATCGACCTTACACATTTTTATAAGAGGGTAGGTAAATAAAACTACTTTAACAACCCTAGATAGCTCAATTTTGGTAATCGACCTTAGACATTTTTATAAGAGAGCAAGGTAAATAAAACTGCTCTAGCAACCTCTCTCTTTTTTCCTTTATAGCCAGCGACGAACAGATTTTTTGTATTGCTGGTATGCTGACCCAAATTTCTCTGCCATAAACGTTTCTTCTGGCATAATTTGAAATCGGTTCATATAAAGAATAAATACCGGCAACATAATAAAACTCGCAATATTACCAAGATAAATTCCCCAACCAACTAGCATTAGTAACATACCAACATACATTGGGTTACGGCTAAATTGATAAACACCACTTGTAACAAGACTCGCCGACTTTTCTGGAATTCGAGGGTCAACAGTCGTACCTTGCTTACGAAATTGATAAACACCTAATAAAGCAAACACCACACCTAAAAATGCAATGAGTAGTGCTACAAAAGATGATGCAAAAAACGAGAAGCTAAAACTCATAAACAACTCTGCTATGCCCCACATCATCAACGCAATGATCAGCAGCAGCGCGACTGGAGGAATTTTTAATTCTAACTGATTCACACAAGCTCCCCTACTTTCAATGCCTTACCACGACTGATTTGATGACACTGGGCTAAGAATAACTCGGCCGTTGCCATGGCATCAGTCAGGGCATGGTGCGAGCTGTAATGCGGTAAGTTGTAGCGTTTACGGCATTCGCTAAGTGTTAAATCATCGTGGCCAATTTCGTGGCCTTGCTGGTGCAGGCGTTTTTTTTCAATAACAAAGGTATCAAGAATTAAACGCGCTTTTGCATCTAAGCCAAGCGTTCTGCAGGCCTGTTTTAAAAACCCCCAATCAAGTGCCGCGTTATGAAACACTAAAATGCACTCACCAAAATGCTGATGCAGCTTTCCAAGAATGCTTTCGAGGCTTTCACCTGTATCTATATCTTGTTTTGCAATACCGTGATAAATCGGACTTTGCTCTAAGCTTTGCACGTCTTTATTTATTAAGTGCTGCGCACCGCTGAGTTTAATGCATTGATCTTCTATCATCACCCACGCCACCGAGACAATTTCGTGCTGGCGAGGATCTAGGCCCGTTAATTCCATGTCTATCACTACGTAGCGTTCTTTATAGGCATCGGCTGCCAAGAGTTGCTTGCGCGCTAAATACCGACTTAACCAGCGTTTAACCATACCCTCTCCTATAAACTACCGCGAGCAAATTTAAATGCGGCGGCTTGCTGTGCCTGTTTAACCAAATAAAATGCTTCTTTTAATTGATGTCGCTCTAATGAATTCAACGCATTTGGGTTAATACAGTTGCTTGGCAATCCCTCTTCGTTAATTTGTGTGCCTAAACGCAGCTGGGTTAAAAAGCGCCAACAGTCTTTTAGGTTATATAAGTCATCTTTATTGAGTAGCGAAAATTTCATTAATGCATCAATACGCTCTTGCGTATTAGCACGCTGAATACCCGCTTTGAGGGAATATAAACGTACTATGTCGTTGATGATCACCACACCGCGTTTTTTTAAGTCGAGGTACTTATGCTGCTTTTCGTCTTTCTCTAATTTAAATTGATTAAACAAACCAATGGGCACTGGCGTATTTTTAATGTCGCTGGCCATAGCCGCATAGAATAAGTCATTTTTAGAAATGCGTTTTAGCTGCTCACAAAAGCGCGCATATAAGGTAGTGGAACCTTCAATAAAACGTAGGTCAAAAAATATCTTACAATTGAGCATCGCCTCTGGTGTAGGTGAGGTGATCCACTTATGAAACTTTTCTGTCCAAGCATTAATGCCCATACGGCACTGTGCATTGCTCGCCATAATATTGCCAGGGCAACGTTTTATACCGCACTCAATTAAATGCTCACAGACATACTCGCCCATGCGCTTAAAGTAATCGTGTTGTTCTTCTGTTAAATCATCAGGTAGCAACAGGCCATTATCTTGGTCAGAATGCAGTGTTTGTTCTTCTCGTGCTTGTGAACCAAAACAAATAAAACTAAAGCTGGTTTGTGCCGCGCCATTATCTTCTTGGAACAAACGAATTAACCGCGAAGTCAGTGCATCGGTTAAGCCACTTAATAATTTACCAATCAAGGAGATGTCATCAATATTGTTTGAAAAACCTTTTAATAAACCGGGTATTTCTTGCGAATAACGCTTTAAATCAACCACGCTGTGCGCTTTGTAAATTCGTCCGATCAATTGTACTGGGTCGCTTTTTTGCTGACGCAGTAAATCCGTACTGGTGAGCATACCAAGCGGTTTGTGATGTTCATCAAGCACAGGTAAATGGTGAATATTGTGCTTAAGCATTAAGTGTAGCGCCGAAAACACGCGGTTATTTTCAAAAATAAACTTGGGCTTACACGTCATGATGCTACTTACTGACTCTTGTGGGTCAACCTCATCGGCTAATACGCGGTTGCGTAAATCTCGGTCGGTCACGACTCCTACAAGACGCTCATGTTCAGTCAACATAATCGATGAAACACCCTGTTGTTTCATTTTTTTAGCGGCTTGACGAATACTTGCATCTGGCGCCAAGGTGACGGCCTTGCGATTCATCAACTCGCAAATTTTTTTCTCCGACCAACTGTCGTTTTGACTTTTATAATGAGACGACAATAAACGGTTTTTATGGGCACGAACAAAGTATTGCTCAAACACCTTATACTCACGGCGTAAGTAATCAAATGCCGCTTGGTTAAGCATGTAAACAATGCCTTCCTTTTGCACTGAAATGCTATTTTGAATTGCTTCGCCAGTTAACAGTGAAGGAAAACCAAAGTAATCGCCACTTGATAACTTAGTGATCACATCACCTTTTGGGTCGAGCAAATCATAATCGCCAGAGCGAATTAAAAATAATCTTAGATTATCCGAACTTAACCACTGATTTTGATTCTCACGGGTCAAATAAATAATATCGAGATGGTTTACAAAATACTCACTGGCAGCGCCATCAAGCTGATTAAATGGCGTTTGCTGCATCACAAATTGGGCGACTTCCTGTTGCTCGGTATTCATGGTCATTCTCGCTATAAAATAGAGACAATATCTACACTACCCCTGTTTGAAATAAATAAAAAGCCCGACTTAAGTCGGGCTTTTAAACGTCAAGAGTGTGTTCTTATAAAATGGTTTTATTAGTGCGCGTGTGCTGCGCTCGAACCTTTAGGGTTACGGATACCTTCAACCATTTCTTGGATTTCAACTGGTGTTTCAGCCGTTAGTTTAAGTACGATTGCTGCAACTACAAAGTTAACAATCATACCAATAAGACCGATACCTTCAGGTGAAATACCAAATAACCAGTTTGCCGGTGTATTCAACTCAGGGCTTACGAACTTGAAGTAGATAATATAAGCCGCTGTGAATGTAATACCTGTCACCATACCCGCAATCGCACCTTCTTTATTCATCTTCTTAGAGAAGATACCCATAATGATGGCTGGGAAGAAGCTCGCCGCTGCTAAGCCGAAGGCGAAGGCAACAACCGAAGCCACGAACCCTGGCGGGTTAATACCAAAGTAAGCTGAAATCACAATCGCTATCATCGCAGCTAAGCGCGCTGCAAGTAGCTCTTGTTTGTCACTTATATCTGGTTTTAAGGTGCGTTTTAATAAGTCATGGGATACCGAGGTCGAGATCACCAATAGTAAGCCTGCTGTTGTTGATAGCGCTGCTGCGATACCACCTGCTGCGACTAGTGCAATCACCCATGCTGGTAAGTCTGCAATCTCAGGGTTTGCAAGTACCATGATGTCGCGGTCCACTTTAACTTCGTTTGCGCTGTTTGGATCATCAATCTTACCTGCTGAGTAGAACATTTTGCCGTCACCATTTTTATCGTTAAAGGTGATTAGGCCTGTTCTTTCCCAGTTTTTAACCCAAGCTGGTGCTTCTGCGTACTCTGTACCGCTACCGTCTTTACCGTTAATTGTATCAATCATGTTTACACGAGCGAATGACGCTACAGCAGGTGCTGTTGTATAAACAACTGCAATGAAAACAAGTGTCCATGCAGCTGAGATACGCGTGTCTTTAACACGTGGAACAGTGAAGAAACGAACGATTACGTGCGGTAAACCTGCTGTACCAACCATTAGCGCGCCTGTGATTGCGAATACATCAATCATGCTCTTCGAGCCTTCGGTGTACTGCGCAAAGCCAAGCTCGGTACTGAGTCCATCTAGTTTATCAAGTACAAACTGTCCTGAGCCATCGCTAAGGGTTGCACCGAAACCGGTTTGTGGGAAGAAGTGACCTGTCATCATCATTGAAATGAAGATTGCTGGAACAAGGTAAGCAAATACTAGTACACAGTACTGAGCTACTTGCGTATATGTAATCCCCTTCATACCGCCTAATACAGCGTAGAAGAATACAATCACCATACCAATGTAAACACCGGTCTCAATATCTACTTCTAAGAAGCGAGAGAAAACCACACCTACACCACGCATTTGACCTGCGATATATGTGAAACAGATAAAAATAGCACATAAAATTGCAACAACACGTGCAGCTTGTGAGTAATAACGGTCACCGATGAAATCAGGTACCGTGAACTTACCAAACTTACGTAGGTAAGGAGCTAAACAAAGTGCAAGTAGTACATAACCACCTGTCCAACCCATTAGATATACACCACCGTCATAACCCGCAAACGAGATAATACCCGCCATTGAGATAAACGATGCCGCACTCATCCAGTCAGCAGCGGTTGCCATACCATTTGCTAGCGGCGGTACACCGCCCCCTGCAACATAGAATTCATTTGTTGACCCAGCACGAGCCCAGATTGCGATGCCGATATAAAGCGCGAAGCTTAAACCGACGATAATAAACGTGAGTGTTTGAACATCCATTGCTTAGCTCCTATTCGTCTACGCCGTATTTTTTATCTAACGTATTCATTTTGAAAACGTAAACAAAAATCAAAGCAACAAAGGTGTAAATAGCGCCTTGCTGGGAGAACCAGAAGCCGAGTTTAAACCCAAAGAAACGTATCTCGTTAAGTACGTCTACCAGTAAAATGCCGAAGCCAAATGACACGACAAACCAAATTGCTAATAATTTAAATAGCAGTGCGAGGTTTTCCGCCCAATAAGCTTTTGCTTGTTCTTCATCTTTAAAAGCCATTTTTTATCCCCTTATGCATTACAAAAAAGTAATGAGTGGTATTAGTTGTCATTAACTAAGTTAGCAAGGGTTCTGATTTATGGAATTGAGACCATAGTCGTAACAGTTAGTTTACGTTTACGTAAACTGCAAAACACCATTTGTTAACGAATGGTAAAAAACAATATTTAACAACAACTTAACCTATAAAGATAAATTTGCGAAATAGCGAAAATAGTAAAAACGAATGATCTGCGACATTAGTCTAATAACAGCGCATAAAACAGTACTATCTTTTAAATATCAACAACTTGCTTTTTATTAATTTTTATTGCAAAAAATCTAGCCATCGAAATCGCGCATAATTCTGGTAAGGTAGTGTTATTACAATAATTACTGAATTTAAACATGACAGCTGCGCTTTTATTTGTTGCACTCGCCTATATTGGCGTGTTGTTTTGGTTGGCAAATTGGGGAGACAAAACCACTCCTCTTGCAAAAAGAATTAGTCACCACCCATTTGTCTATTCTTTTTCACTAGGGATTTACTGTACGTCTTGGACCTACTATGGTTCGGTTGGTACAGCAGCCACCAGCAGTTGGAACTACTTACCTATTTTAATTGGCCCTGCGCTGCTATTTTTCTTCGGCCAAGGGTTTTTACGTAAATTAGTACTGGTCAGTAAAAAGCAAAATATCACCACTATCGCCGACTTTATTTCTGCTCGCTATGGTAAACGGCAAACCACCGCGATTATGGTAACGATTATCGCTTTATTAGCGACTATTCCGTATATCGCACTGCAATTAAAAGCACTAAGTAGCAGCTTCTTACTGCTGCAAAACGACGATCGTATTTCGGGATCTATGCTGGCCCTTTCAGCAACACTTATCATGGCAATGTTTGCGATATTCTTTGGTACTCGTAAGGTGGATGTAACCGAATATCGCTCGGGGCTGATGCTGGCTGTTGCCTTTGAATCGATGATTAAATTACTGGCTTTAGTGGCCGTTGCTGGGCTTGCTTTATACACATTATTTAATTTAACTACGGTGCAAACCGAGCAACTAAAGGGCTCTATTTGGCAGCACTGGCATAACTTCGACTTTTTTAGCTTTAACTTTATCGGTCAGTCATTAATGGCAGCTGCGGCGATTATCTGTTTACCAAGGCAGTTCCATGTAACTGTGGTCGATAACCAAGATAAACGCCATCTTTATACAGCCCGCTGGGCATTCCCCCTGTATTTGTTACTGACTGCTGCAATGATTTTCCCTATTGCAACGGCAGCTATACACCCAGGCATTGGTAGTGGCTTCTCTCCAGATAGCTTTGTATTAGCCCTACCGCTGATGCACGAAAACGCCTTTTTAACGACCTTTGTATTTATCGGGGGTCTATCAGCGGCTACAGCGATGATTGTTGTAGCCACACTTACACTCAGCACCATGATCTCAAACGATGTGGTATTGCCGCTAATGCTGCGTCGTAAGTTTAAACGTAACCTCATCACCAGCAGCTATAAATCACAAATTCTGTTAGTTAGACGATTCACAATTGCTGGCATTTTGATTTTGTCGTATTTCTACCAGCAATGGTTTGGCCATGGTAAAGCTTTGGCTAGTATGGGTTTAGTCGCCTTTTCTTTAGTCTCGCAATTACTGCCTGCTATTGTGGGTGGTCTATATTGGCGAAAAGGCCATGCTTATGGGGTTTATGCGGGATTATTAGCAGGCTTCATTTGCTGGGTTTTATTCTTAATGCTACCTATTTTAGATGCAGGCAATACCTTAAACGCAGAGCTACAACAAACACTCATTACTCGTGGCACCCTCATTGCTTTATTTGCCAATATTGGCTGTTACATTAGTTTTTCGCTCGGTGCAGATGAGCGTTTAATTGATAAAATTCAGGCAGCTGCCTTTGTTAATCCTAAAGATCAAGCTGTGTTTGCTAGACGCTTGAATAAAAATGTGAAAGCCACCGTCTACGACTTTAAGGTTCTACTACAAACCTTCTTGGGCGTACAGCGATCGCAACAAGTTTTAGCCCATTACTCTTTAACTCATAACTTAGATAATAATAACGCACACCCAGAACCTGAGTTTATTGCCTATTGTGAACGCGCCTTAACTGGTGTGCTTGGTGCCTCTTCAGCACAGGCGCTGATCCACACAGTTGCCTCAGGTAAACGCATGGCCTTTGAAGAAGTCGTTAACTTTTTTGATGAAACCACACAAGCTCTGCAATTTAACCAAAACCTATTATTCACCTCACTTGAAAACCTCAGCCATGGTATTTCTGTTGTTGATAAAGAGCTTAATTTAGTGGCATGGAATAAGCGCTACGCAGAAATGTTTGACTACCCAGAAAACTTTTTAGAGGTTGGTCAACCCATAGAGGAAGTGATCCGCTACAATGCCGAGCGCGGCGAGTGTGGTCCAGGTGAAGTTGAGCGCCATGTAGAAAAGCGCGTGCAGCATCTTAAAAACGGCACGCCCCACCACTTTATTCGCCACCGCCGTAATGGCCAAGTGTTCGAAATGATTGGTAACCCACTGCCAGATGGTGGCTTTGTAACAAGTTTCTCTGATGTTACCACGCATATCGAAACGCAAAATGCGCTTGAAGAAGTAAACATGGACCTTGAAAACCGTATTGAAGCGCGTACTCAAGAAATCCGTACTATCAATAAAGATTTACAAGCACAAATCGATAGCCGAGTACAAACTGAGCAAGCACTTACTTTAGCTAAAAAAGAGGCAGAACAAGCTAATGACAGTAAAACGCGATTTTTAGCCTTAGCAAGTCACGATATTTTACAACCGCTGAATGCGGCGCGCCTGTACCTTGCAGCCATTGATGATAAAACCCTCTCTAACAACAACTTAAATAACTTTGAAAAGCTTGGCGCAAGTTTAGATTCAACGGTGCATTTGATGTCTGCGCTGTTAGAAATTGCCAAGCTCGAGCAAGGGGCAATGACGCCAACTCCACGTCACTTTAGTATTGATGACATACTTGCCCCGCTTAAGAACGAATACGCCATTATGTCGAGCGAAAAAGGCTTAAAGCTGACGGTGCGTTCAAAAGGAGTAATTGTTCACAGTGATATCACTTATTTACGACGAATTATTCAAAACTTGGTGTCAAATGCGGTTAAATACACTGATAGTGGCCGAGTTTTAATTGCTTGTCGCAAACGCAAACATCATTTACGTATTGAAGTATGGGACACAGGCCCCGGCATTACAGAAGTAGAGCAAGCGAAGATCTTTAATGACTTTTATCGTATTGAAGCGGGAGATAACAAAGGGGTTGGCCTTGGCTTAGGAGTTGTAAAACGAATGGCCGACTTACTCTCTTTACGATTAGATGTCAGTTCAAAGCCTGGCAAAGGTAGCCGCTTTAGTATTGAAGTACCTTATGGTGAAAGCCAATTTATTCAACAAAAAGAGGCACCTAAAAAAGGTGTTGAGAACCGCAGTGCAATGAATATTATTGCGGTGGATGATGACCCAGAAAACCTTAATGCCATGGCAAGCCTATTGCAAAAGTGGCAGGCCAATTACCAACTCTTTGATCAAGTTGAAACCGTGATGGCCTATGCCAAAGAGCACCGAGCGCCCGATGTGATCTTAATGGATTATCAGCTCGGTCATGATTGCGATGGCATCACGCTTATTAAAACCCTACGAGAAATTTGGCAAAGCCCAGTACCGGCAATTTTAATCACAGCGGTACGTGATGAAGCGCTAAAACAGCAAACCAAAGAAGAGCAAATTCATTACCTTAGTAAACCTGTTAAGCCCGCAAAACTCAAAGCACTGCTTAACCACAGTACTTAACAATAGTGCTTAACCAACGTTTTTAAAAACATAGATTTAAGGCAAAGCAGTAGGCTTTGCCTTAAATTTTTGGAACAACCAACTAAGCGCAACTAACGACAAGCCTAAGCCGATAAACGAAATAGCCCGCAATAATCCAGTTAAGTTTGCCATATCAATCAAGAACACTTTTAACACCACCAGCGCCAATAAGCCAAGGCCAAGCTTTTGTAATAACGTAATGGTTTTTAAATGCCCTATCACAACTACCATAGCTCCGATAATAAGCCAAACTAAAGAATAACTGTAAAGCTCGGCATCTGAGGTTGGCAAAGCAATATTTATAAACTCGCCTTGCCAGTTGTGGCGAATTTCCGCATTGATATATAAAACACTCATCACACCTGCAAGTACTGTAAACAGCTTTTGTAAATAGTGCTGAGATTTCGTCAGTCGGCTTGCCCAAATTGCAATTAAAGCTGGTACTAACCAAAGTAATAGTAACCAGTTAATAATCGGCCAACTGCCTATATTTACCGGTTCAAAAAACGGATTTACAGCGGTAAAGCTTTTCACTACTAGCAAACCGCTTAATGTTAATAACGCAAAACCAGCCATTTGATAGAGCTTAGCCAATTGCGCAGTAAAGCGTGAGCGCAGTAAGTAAACACAGCCCAAGATGCCCCAGTTACAGGTCAGTAAAATATGCTCATACACAGACAAATTCTCAAAGTCAGGATAGCGCCCTACTAACTGATAGCTCGTCTCTGTGGTAATAAATAAAGCAATGCAATGTAGGGCTGCACCCTCTAGCCACATTCGAACAGATTGCTGCTGCCAATGCCTTGCTGCCAAGTAAAATAAGCAAGCACATACAGGATAAACAACCAAACTCCAATGTACACCGAGCAGCAGCGCATCACTGTAATCCGCTGACCAAGGTGCAAAACTTAATCTAATGAGTAAAGCACCAACTAAACCTTTAAGCGGCCAAGTCAGTATGCTGAGTGACTGTTTATTAACATAAAAACTGATCAACAACACTTGCACAGCAAGCGCTAAGGTCAAGCTGCTACCTTCAAGGAGCATGGTTAATGCCAAACTAATATTGGCATTACCGCCAAGCCAGTAACTAAATACTCGCATTGGATTTGTGCTATTGATGGATAACTTAAATAGCCAGGCAGACAGTGCCAGTAATACAAAGCACCAAACCGGGTATGCCGTCATCAAGGCATGGTCGGGAGTGATGAGATATAAGCAACTAATAATCACAAAACTTGAAAGTGATGCGAGTAACGTAAAGCCAAAGCGTTTAGGGTATTTACGACCAAATAAAAAACCATAGCCTGCAAACAGAGCAATAAAAAACAGCCCTGCTCCGTAGTTTTGCCTAAATACAAAAAGCTGCTCAGAATAATCAACAGTATTATTTTGCCCTGTCAGCAAACACACCACACTCACCACAGATATTATTAGCCAGTGATCCCATGCACTGTTTTTTAATACCAAAAACAACAGTAAAGCCACTAACAACAACATACTCAATTGCCAAGTAAGCAGTTGGTTACTACTCATGAGTAAAAGATAAAGTGGTACGACAACCGCTAATAACAGAGGGTTGTCGGGCAGTTGTTTCAGTAGCGTTTTAAAGCGATGTGGGCGGTATTCAATTTGCTTAAAGCCCAGCCCAAGGCGTGGAATAGCAATTAACAATATGATGCTAAATAGAGCATAAAGATTAATAAACCAATGCAGGTTTTTAGATACTGTCAATGCAACTAAAATGTACCAACCTAAATGACCTGCCCATAACAGATACCACAGCCAATGACGTTTTACATAATGCGCTACCAGCGAAGCAGAAACACTAACAAAAGCAACATAGGTAAGCAGCGCTATAAAATCATTATTCCCAGTATTGACCCAAACCGGCACGCTGTAGGCGCCAATAATACCAATGACCGCAAGCACTGGACCAAAACGCAGCGCCATCCAGCTTGCAGCTACAGAGATTAAGGTTAAAACGCTAAATGCAGGTAATGCTTGGAGTAAGCCATAATGGCTGTAGGCCAGTAAAGTGAGCGCAAAACAACTGATAAAGCCGCCGCTAGCAAGCGCAGCGGGAATATAGTTACTAAACCCATCAAAGATAATACCTTTACGATGTAACACCTCAGCCGCAACAATTAAGCTCAGACCAAAAATAGCCCCAAGTGTGAGTCGCATAGTTTCGGATAATAAGCCTGCTTCCAGTGAATAGCGGGCTAAAAAGATACCACCAAAGGCAAGTGCAACCGCTCCTACCCAAGTTAGCCAATTGGCTTTGATTTGTGTAACGAGTTGGCTTACTAGCGGATTTAAAATGGCAGGCTTGGGTTTTGTTGGCTCTGGCTTTTTAGCGATAACCTCAATCGGCTTAATAATAGCTTTCGGCTTTGGTTCAAATTTTGCTGTGTCAGTCAGATCTTCGTTTGAATTTTCAAACGTGTTTGCAGTATTTGTTTGAGGGTTATTAACATATGTCGCGTTAAGTTTTACTCGAAGAGCAGCCACCTCTCGCTTTAAACTAGAGAGTTGAAAAAGGGCAATAATGCCAGCAATTGAGCCACCTACAACAACTAGTGCTAGTAAGACTAGTAACGCAATACCGCCGTCCATACTCTCTCCTTGTGTATACTTTAAACAAAAAAGCAAAAGCCTTAATTGTTTATACAATAAACACTTAGCAAGAGTAAATAAACAACGATATTGCGTTTTAACCAGTTAAGACTGTTCAGTCACCGTACGCTCTAAGGTCATTTTGTAACCTGAGTCAGTGGTTTCATCGTGTTCAATCACCAAGATATAATTACCTTCTTCGGTAAAATCCATATCGCTTTGTTGTAATAGCACAATCTGCTGGCCGTTATCTTCAAACACCACATAAGTTGTATAAACTTCGTTATCAACCACCTGCTCTTGTTGGTCGTATTGATCTAACCCTTCAACAACATTGCTAGTATCTTCAACCGTTTCGCCATTGAGGGTAAAGTACACATCGACTTCGTCTATCTCTTGCCCTGCATAGCTATCAATTAAGTTAACCACAGTAACTGCGTGGCTGTAGCTGCTTGGTGTTAGATTTTCTTCAATGGTCATCATACGAGGGCCGTAATCTTTGTCATTGTAGAAAAGACCAACCGCACTTTGCTCACGCTCTAATGTCATTAAGAAGTTATCTACAATCGTGTCGCCAGCTTCATCTAACATGGCGACGCTGTAACTATTTGGCGACATGCTCATGTATTCAGAGTAACTATCGTTGCTAACAACTTCGGTGTTAGTCGCCGTTGTGCCTCGGGTTACTTTAAACTGGGTTTGCGTGTAATCATCAATGGTATTAATAAAACGCAGCTGACCTTGCGCGTCTTGGTGGTTTAGTTGTGTTACAGAGCTACTTGCCGTCACGACATCAAGCGTAATGCCATCTTCTGCTGTTGCATAACTTGGGCGGATCATCGCCATGTACGTTGCTTCATCATTAAAATACACGGTTGGTGATTCAAAAATCACATCTGTGCTGCCGCTAGCGGTAATATAAATAGTGTAATAACCTTCCTCAAGCGTGGCTAATTCTGGCTCAACGAGGTATTGCGAAGTCATTAATAACTCTGCGGTATCAAATACACCATCGTCAGTGGCAACATATACATCGTAAAGATTGTCTTCGCCAACAATATTAAAAAAGCCGACATTGAATTCATCTTCATCGCTTGACGTCGGCACACTTAGCTCTGTAAAAATTGGTTCAGCAAAGTCACCATTCATTACTAATAACTGAGTTTGATCATTTTTTATATTGATAGTTTCTTCGTCAATCGTAATATAACTGTCGTTGGCATCAACATATTCAAAACTGAGATCATACTCCCCCGAACTGTAGTTATGACGAGTTGATACATCACCAAAGTCTGCCCCCGAGCGCTCAGTGTCATCAACAAATAAACGCGTGTATGGGCTGTTGTAAGAGCCATTGTACAGTTGCACATAGCCACTGTTGCTACTGCTGCTGTCATCGCTTGAGCAGGCAGCTAGTACCGAAAGCAAACTTGAGGCAACAATTGTTTTAAGCAGAGTGCTTTTCATGGAATTTTTTCCTTATTGTTTGTAATACCCCATTCTGACTCGAATAGTGCGAAAAAATTCTATGTTTTACAAACTATTACCTTCACTTACAGTTACTTACGATAAGGTTAAAAAGTGTAGAAAATGATGTAGAAAAGCACTTAATTAATCATAATTATGGACAGAAAATCACATTTATAGTGAAAGCAGCTTACTTTTACATGAAAAGTAAATAATGATTACATTTTAGGCGTTTATACAATCAAATCAGATAAATTATTAGATAGTTAAATTTGCGCTATGCAGCACAAAAAAATTAGCAAATAATGGTGTTCACACAAACGGGATTAGAATGAGGACTATGAACACGATTTTAACCACACAATGCGATGATGATGTTGGTCTAATTGCCAAGATCACCGGCCTTTGTCATCAGCATAACTTAAACATTACACGTAATAACGAATTTGTAGATAAAGACGCTAAACGCTTTTTTATGCGTACAGAGTTAAGCGGCGTTATATCAGAGGACTTCTTACCAAGGCTTGCTGAGCTACTTCCTGATGGCGCAGAGCTTGCCCTGCACAGCAGCGAAAAAACGAAAGTGGTATTGCTTGCCACTAAAGAAGCGCACTGCTTAGGTGGTGTATTACTTAAGCAGTTCGAAAAAGCCTTAAACATCGAAGTACTGGCTGTGATTGCCAACTACGCTGATTTAGCGCCATTGGCTGCAGGCTTTGGCGTGCCATTTCATGTGGTATCGCACGAAGGTTTAAGCCGTGCGGAGCATGATCAACAAGTCGGTGATTTAATTGCCAGCTATCAGCCTGATATTATCGGCCTTGCAAAA
This sequence comes from Pseudoalteromonas sp. BZK2, assembly GCF_014349195.1. Lineage (NCBI taxonomy): Bacteria > Pseudomonadati > Pseudomonadota > Gammaproteobacteria > Alteromonadales > Pseudoalteromonadaceae > Pseudoalteromonas > Pseudoalteromonas sp. BZK2. The sequence goes on from NZ_JACSOG010000025.1 coordinate 58,364, forward strand.
TATATGCGTATTTTAAGCCCTGAATTTGTGGCGCGCTTTGAAGGTAAGATTATTAATATTCACCATTCATTTTTGCCTGCCTTTATTGGTGCAAAGCCTTACCATCAGGCATTTGAACGCGGTGTAAAAATTATTGGTGCGACCGCCCATTTTGTTAATAATGAGCTTGATGAAGGGCCGATTATTTTACAAGATGTGACGCATGTCAGTCATGCGGATACCGCAGAGATGATGGCAAAAATGGGTAAAGATGTAGAGAAAACAGTATTCTGTAAAGCGCTGCAACTCGCATCTGAACATAAACTGTTTATCAATGGAAATCGAACCGTGGTGTTCGCTTAAGCAATAAAATGAAGAGGCTGAATGGCCTCTTTATTATTTTTATTATCGTTTGTTATGCCGACTCAATAGGCTCTAGTTGCAATTTAGAGGCAATTAATACCGCTTGAGTACGGTTATACACACCTAGCTTTCTAAAAATTGCTGTAATGTGTGCTTTAACGGTTGCTTCAGAAATATGTAACTCGTAAGCAATCTGTTTGTTTAACAAGCCTTCGTGTAAGTATTGCAACACCTTGTATTGCTGCGGTGTCAGTGAAGCCACTTGCGCTGCAATTTCTTTGTCTTCGCCATCTACAGCAGCCACTTTATCTTTAAGTTCAAGTGGCAGCCAAACATCGCCTTCAAGAATGTGGTTGATTGCCAGCGCAATATCATCTGATGAAGATGATTTAGGAATAAATCCCATCGCACCATAACCCATTACTTTAGAAACTACATTGATGTCTTCGCTGCCGGAAACAACAGCTATTGGTAAGCTTGGATAGTCTTCGCGAATGCGAATAAGGCCGTATAAATCGCCATTGCCTGGCATGTGAAGGTCTAGTAGTAAGATATCAAGATCTTCTTGCTCGCTTAGCACCTGCAAAGTGGTATCAAAGTTTTCCGATTCAAACACTTCTAAATCAGCGAACTTAGCACTCAATGCCCCTTTCAGCGCTTCACGAAATAACGGATGATCGTCCGCTATTAAAAACTGACTCATGGTTCACTCCTAATAAATTCGGCTGACACCTATTTCTAAGTGACAGCCGATATACTACGTTTAGAATCAACTTCTAATCAAGTTTTTAACGCGATTTTAACGATTTAATCGGTTTTCGATTAGCTCATCAACAACGCTTGGATCGGCTAGTGTAGAAGTATCTCCAAGCTGTTGGTGCTCATTTGCCGCAATTTTACGTAAAATTCGACGCATGATCTTACCAGAACGAGTTTTCGGTAAACCCGGAGACCATTGGATCATATCTGGTGATGCAATTGGGCTTAACTCTTTACGAACCCAGTTACGTACCTCTTTTGTTAGTTCATCACTCACAACAACACCCTCATTTGGTGTGATGTAAACATAGATGCCCTGACCTTTAATATCATGCGGGTAACCAACTACAGCCGCTTCTGCTACTGCTTCGTGAGCAACCAATGCACTCTCGATTTCGGCAGTACCTAGGCGGTGGCCTGATACGTTAAGTACGTCATCTACACGGCCTGTGATCCAGTAGTAGCCATCTTCATCACGACGACAACCGTCACCAGTGAAGTACACACCTGGGTATGCTGAGAAATAGGTTTGTTCAAAGCGCTCATGGTCGCCATAAACTGTGCGAGCTTGTGATGGCCAGCTGTCTAAAATAACAAGGTTACCGTCAACCGCGCCTTCTAATGTGTTGCCTTCAGCATCAAATAGTGCCGGTGCAATACCAAAGAACGGACGAGTTGCAGAACCTGGTTTCATATCTGTCGCACCTGGTAATGGTGTGATCATGATGCCACCAGTTTCTGTTTGCCACCAAGTATCGACGATTGGGCAGTTTTCGTTACCAATATGCTCGTAATACCATGCCCACGCTTCTGGGTTAATTGGCTCACCTACAGAACCCATAACACGAAGACTTTTACGAGTTGAAGTCGCTGTTGGCTCATCGCCTTTCGCCATTAGAGCACGAATAGCAGTCGGTGCTGTGTAAAGGATAGTCACGTTGTGCTTATCAATTACTTCACCCATACGGCCCGCTGTTGGGTAAGTTGGTACACCTTCAAATACGACTTGCGTGCAGCCATTCACTAATGGGCCATAAGCAATGTAGCTGTGACCTGTGATCCAGCCCACATCGGCACTACACCAGAAAATATCGTCTTCTTTAAGATCAAACACATATTCATGTGTCATCGATGCATAAACAAGGTAACCACCGGTAGTATGAACCACACCTTTTGGTTGACCCGTTGAGCCTGAAGTATAAAGAATGAAAAGCGGATCTTCTGCATTCATTGGTTCAGGTTCGCACTCAGCTGGTAAGTCAGCGACAAGCTCATGCCACCAAACATCATGACTATTCCATTCAACTTCACCACCCGTTAGCTGATGAACAATAACGTGCTCAACGGTGGTTACCGAGTCTTGTGATACCGCTTCATCAACATTTGCTTTAAGTGGTACGCAGTTGCCAGCACGGCGACCTTCGTCTGAAGTAATGACCACTTTAGCGCCTGAGTCATTAATTCGGTCAGCAATCGCTGATGGAGAGAAACCACCAAATACCACAGAGTGAATCGCACCAATACGCGCACACGCTTGCATAGCGTAAATAGCCTGCGGTGTCATTGGCATATAAATAGCAACACGGTCACCTTTTGATACGCCTAACTTTTTAAGGCCATTGGCTAATTTTGCGACTTCGTCGTGAAGCTGTTGGTAGCTAATATTTTCGTTGTGTTCAGGGTTGTCGCCTTCCCAAATGAGGGCTGTTTTATCGGCTTTAGTGGCAAGGTGGCGGTCAATACAGTTATAAGATGCGTTAAGTTGGCCGTCTTCATACCAGCGGATGCTGATGTGGCCTTTGTCGAATGAGGTGTTCTTTACTTTATTATAAGGAGTTGACCAATCAAGACGTTTACCGTGTTCTCGCCAAAATCCTTCAGGGTCATCAATAGATTGCTTGTACAGTGTATTATATTTATCGTTGTCAACTAGTGCTGCATTCTTGATATGCGCTGGTACTGGATAGATACTTTCTGACATTGTTGTCGTCTCCATTTTAATTACTTGCCTACGGCCTGCATCAAGGATCACTCAGCAAAGCCCCTGAAAGTATTAGACCTTAGTTGTATATCTTGTCATTTAACAAAAAACGTCGAAATCGCCTTCTATAATCTAGTTCAATGTTAGATTGGTTGTGATTTAACCAGATATTCCACCTTAGTCTAATAGACCAATAGATAATTGAGAGAAGTCTTATCTTAAACAACAGTGGTACAACAACATTATTAAAAAATCATTAATGCAACAAGTAGCTTCGACAGGAATACACATTATGACAACAACAAAAGTAACCGCATTAAAAACACTAGCAGCTTCAGCTGTTTTATCAGCACTTGCCAGCAATGCTAACGCTGCAACCATTGGTAACACAGAGGTTTCTTATGGTGGCTATGTAAAACTTGATGCCATGTGGAGTGATTACTCAGCAGGCGTACCAGCCGGTGGTAGTATTGGCCGTGACTTCTATGTACCTGGTACAACACCAGTAGGCGCAGACAGCGACAGCGATGCTGTATTTGACATGCACGCGCGCCAATCTCGCTTTAACCTAGGTACCGCAACAAAGTTAGACGATGGCAAAACCATCAAAACTAAAATTGAAATCGACTTTATTGCTTCAGCACCAGGCGGTAACGAACGTGTAAGTAATTCTTATGCACCACGTATTCGTCAGGCATTTGTAACTTATGATGGCTGGTTATTTGGTCAAGCATGGTCAAACTTTCAAAACGTAGGCGCATTACCTGAAACACTCGACTTCGTGGGACCTGCTGAGGGTACCGTGTTCGTACGCCAAGCACAGGCACGTTACACTACTGGCAACTGGTCATTCTCTATCGAAAACCCAGAGAGCACAGTCACAGTAGACGGCGCTCGCGTAGCCACTGATGATGCATCAATGCCAGACTTTACAGCACGTTATGCACATAAAGCTGATTGGGGGGAATTAGTATTTACCGGTCTTGCTCGTCAATTAACTTACAAGCAAAATGGCATTGATGCAGATACATCATCGTTCGGTATCAGCGCCTCAGGTAAAGTTAATTTTGGCCAAAACAACCTAAAATTCATGCTAACTCAAGGCTCAGGTTTAGGCCGCTACATTGGTTTAAACGTAGCAAATGGTGCTGTGCTTGATGGTGATGATTTAGATGCGATTGATTCAACATCAGGTTTTATTGCTTACCAACAACACTGGAACAGCCAATGGCGTTCTACTTTCCTTTACTCATTCTTCTCAGCAGATAACAACACAGATTTGCTTGCAGTGACTGGCGACCCTACAGAAATGAGCCAAAGCTATAGTGCCAACCTTTTGTACTCGCCTGTTAAAAAGCTCACCTTTGGTGTTGAGTTTAAACATGCCGAGCGTGAGTTAGAAAGCGGTGCTGACGGTGATATGGATCGTCTACAGTTCTCTGCAAAATACGTTTTTTAAGATTTAAACTTATTTACTTCCTGAAGCGGCTTCGGCCGCTTTTTTTATATCTCCTTTTTATATTTCTGTGCCTTTTAAACTTTTTTGCAATCAATTATTCACTAAAACAGCAAACCTCAATTGCAAATTATTTTCATTTAGATTAGATTACGCATTAATTTCACTATTCATTGAACTAATTGGAACTTTGCATGTCATCAACAAAATTTTTGCGCTTATCTCAATTAAGCCTTGTGACCTCAGCACTTTTAAGTGGCCACGCTTTTGCAGAACAACAAAAAGAAGAACAAGCAATTGAAAAAATTGCCGTGTATGGCCAGCATCATAAAAACTACATCACTGAAGAAGCACAGTCTGCGACCAAATTAGGGCTAACAATTAAAGAGACACCACAGTCAATCTCTGTTGTTTCACGTGCATTAATGGATGACTTCTCACTCGATAACCTTAACGCAGTTCTTGAAAGCACACCGGGTGTGACTGTTGAGCAAATTGAAACTGATCGTACTTATTTTAAAGCTCGCGGTTTTGAGATCACTAACTTCCAGGTTAATGGCATGGGTATGCCACAAGACAACGGTTCAATCCAAGGTACTCTTGATACCTCTATTTTTGATAGTGTTGAAATTGTACGTGGTGCCAATGGTTTAATGACAGGTGCGGGTAACCCATCAGCAACCGTGAACATGGTTCTAAAACGCCCTACTTATCAAACACAAGTAAATGCGTCTGTATCGTATGGTTCGTGGGACAACAAACGTTTAGAGCTTGACGCTTCAACGGCTATCAACGAAAACCACGCTGTACGTGCAGTATTCACTAAGCACAAAACTGAGTCATACCTTGACCGTTACGAGCAAGATAAAACAATTTATTACCTAGCCTACGAAGGTCAATTAACTGATAGCACAGTAGTCACTGCAAACTATGTAAATCAAAAGAAAGATGCCGACAGCCCACTTTGGGGTGCCTTACCACTTTATTACAGCGATGGTTCAGCAACAAACTTTGATGCGTCAACCAGCACTGCTTCAGATTGGTCATATTGGAATAACACAACTGAGCAGCTGTTCTTATCAATTGAGCAAGCAATCACCAATACTTGGTTCTTAAAAGCCAGCTACGCGCACTTAGAAAATGAGCAAGATTCTGAGCTTTTCTATGTTTACGGCACACCAGACAGAGAAACAGGTCTTGGCCTAACTGGTTATGCTAGTGAATATGACCACAAAGATAAGCACGACATTTTAGATATCTACGCAACAGGTAAATTTGATTTATTTGGTATGGAACATGATCTGTCGTTTGGTGTAAACCAAGCAGATATGGATAACAAAGATAAATCATTGTATGACTACACTACAGGCAATGGTTTCCCTGCAATGCCTGAGCTAGGTGGTTGGGACGGTGTTGCGCCAGTACCAACACTTACTGATGGTTTAACAGGTGCTGATATCACTAGCCGTCAACGCTCTGCATATGTTTCAACACGCATTCGTGCAACTGACGCATTCAGCATTTTAGCAGGTGTGAGCCAAGTAAATTGGGAAACTGAAGGTGCCTCTTACGGCGTTGCAAAAGACAAAGATAGCGACCAAACGGTGCCTTACTTCGGTGCTGTGTATGATATCAACGAAAGCTTCTCAACTTATGCAAGCTACACAGAAACCTTTGTTCCACAAATAGAGCGTGACATCAATGGCGATTACTTAGATCCAATCACAGGTAAAAGTAGCGAAATTGGTGTGAAAGCGCAGCTTCTTGATGACGATTTATTTGTAACTCTTGCATACTTTGATGCTAAACAAGTTGGCCTTGCTGTTGCTATCCCTGATTCATTACCTGACGACACTCGCTACTATGGTGCAGATGGCATTAACAGCGACGGTATTGAAGTAGAGCTTAGTGGTCAAATCAACGAAACACTAAGTGCAAGCTTCAGCTACAGCAATCTAAACATTGATGGTGATGAGTTAGTCAAAGACTACACACCTGAAAACCAATTCAAACTTGCTGTAACTCATAAAGTGCCTGAAGTTGATGGTTTAACCTTTGGCCTAAACTATCGCTGGCAAGACGATACAAAGCGCGTACAAGTTCGTGATGCGGCAACAAATGCTGCACTTATCACCACAACGCAAGATGCGTACGGCCTATTAAACCTAATGGCAACATACGATATTAATGACAATATGAGCGTTAACTTGAACGTTAATAACGTGACCAACGAAAAGTACATCCACAGTCTTTTCTGGGCACAAGGTTATTACGGCGCACCACGTAACTACTCAGTGTCTTTCAACTGGCAGCTGTAAGCTTTGAGCTAGAAGCTGAAAGTTTTAAGCTTTAAGTACATGAAAAGCCGCATCATATGCGGTTTTTTCATCCATAAAAAAACCGCTAACTGTGTAGCGGTCTTTTTGTGTTAAGTGCGGGTCAAATCACGCTTAACTATACTCTTTTGCGGTGTTTATAGCTCGTCTTCAGCTAATAGGCCTGCATCTTCACCATCTTCTGGTTGCACAGTTGCTTGAAGTAATAGCATCTCACGTAACTTACCTTCGATCTCATCTGCGATCTCTGGGTTATCTTTTAAGAACTTAATTGAGTTTGCTTTACCTTGACCAACTTTGCTGCCATTGTAGCTGTACCAAGCACCTGATTTTTCTACAATCTTATGCTTAACACCTAAGTCGATTAGTTCGCCTTGTTTAGAAATACCTTCACCATACATGATGATGAACTCAGCTTGTTTAAACGGCGGAGCAACCTTGTTTTTAACAACTTTAACGCGGGTTTCGTTACCAACAACCTCATCGCCTTCTTTCACTGAACCAATACGACGAATATCGATACGTACTGAAGCGTAGAATTTAAGTGCGTTACCGCCTGTTGTTGTTTCAGGGTTACCAAACATAACACCAATTTTCATACGGATTTGGTTGATGAAAATACATAGTGTGTTTGAACGCTTGATGTTACCTGTAAGCTTACGTAATGCTTGTGACATTAAGCGAGCTTGCAGACCCATGTGTGAGTCACCCATGTCACCTTCGATTTCAGCTTTAGGTGTTAAAGCTGCTACCGAGTCAACAATCACAACATCAACAGCACTTGAACGAACTAACATGTCACAAATTTCTAATGCTTGCTCACCCGTGTCTGGCTGAGAAACAAGTAAGTCATCAATGTTTACACCCAATTTTTGTGCGTATACAGGATCTAGAGCGTGCTCAGCATCTACGAATGCACACGTTTTACCTTGCTTTTGAGCTTCAGCGATAACTTGTAAAGTAAGTGTTGTTTTACCTGATGATTCAGGACCATACACTTCAACAATACGGCCTGTAGGTAAACCACCAATACCTAGTGCGATATCGATACCTAGTGAACCTGTTGAGATTGCTTCAATATCTAGGGCTTTGTTGTCGCCCAGTTTCATAATTGAGCCTTTACCAAATTGACGCTCAATTTGTGATAAAGCAGCGTCTAAGGCTTTTTGTTTGTTATCGTTCATTCTGTTCTCCAAATCCGGCTAATGCAGACAGTATACTGTATGAAATCACAGTATCAAGCTAATTTTCAGATTTTATCAATTCAATTATGTTTTTTAACGAATAAACAATAGCTTGCAGTCTAACTTCAGCTCTATCACCAGCGAAAACCTGTTTGCTTGAGTAGTTTTGACCAGCCAAATGAATACAAAACCACACTAATCCCACAGGTTTATCCAGTGTTCCACCACCGGGGCCTGCTATCCCCGAAATAGCTATTGCAATATCGGCGTTTGCAGCTTTTGCCGCCCCCGATGCCATTTCAACAACGGTTTGTTCACTCACCGCGCCAAAGCTGTTTAAGGTTTGCTCGCTAACGCCAATGAGCTCATGTTTTGCTTGGTTACTATAAGTAACAAACGCTCGGTCAATATAATTAGAACTCCCCGGGGTATCGGTGAGCGCATAACTCACTCCACCGCCAGTGCATGATTCTGCGGTAGTGATCCATAAGCGTTTATCCGTTAAAATAGCTCCTAATTTCGCAGCAAGTGTTTTAATCTCTTGATGTAATTCCATATTCAGCCTTTGGGTAAATACATGTCGTTTGATCTTTATGCACCGCACACTATAAAACAACAAACCCCTATGATGCAGCAGTATCTAAAAATAAAAGCCGAGCATCGGGATATTTTATTGTTTTATCGTATGGGCGACTTTTACGAACTTTTCTTTGATGATGCCAAGCGTGCAGCACAACTTCTTGATATTTCTCAAACCCACCGAGGTAAAGCCGGTGGCGATCCCATTCCAATGGCGGGTGTGCCCTATCACGCAGTAGAGAACTATTTAGCTCGCCTTGTACAAATGGGTGAGTCGGTGGCTATTTGTGAACAAGTTGGCGACCCAGCTACTAGCAAAGGCCCTGTTGAGCGTAAAGTTGTGCGCATTGTTACACCGGGCACTATTTCTGACGAAGCGTTATTACAAGAACGCCAAGACAACTTGCTAACCAGTGTGTGGCAAAGTAAACAAGGCTTATATGGTATTGCTTATTTAGATATTAACTCTGGCAGATTCAATGTGTTAGAAGTAAATACTGATGAAGCATTTAGCTCAACATTACAACGTTTAGCCCCTGCTGAGCTGCTATATAGTGAAACATTTGCAAATGTGCATTTAATTGAACATATCAAAGGCGCACGTCGTCGCCCAGAATGGGAATTTGATTTAGATACTGCACAGCATTTACTTTGCGACCAATTTGGCACCAAAGATTTAGTTGGTTTTGGTGTAGACAAAGCACACGCTGCTTTGGTGGCTGCGGGCTGCTTAATGCAATATGTAAAAGACACTCAACGTATTGCCCTGCCGCATATTCGTGCGATTACCCTTGAGCAAAACGAACACGCGGTGATCTTAGATGCCGCAACCCGTAAAAACCTTGAACTAACAGTTAATTTATCAGGCGGCTACGAAAACACGCTTGCACAAGTACTTGATAAAACAGCGACTGCGATGGGTTCACGCTTATTAAAGCGTCGTATTCATACACCAGTGCGCAGCAAAACAGAGCTCAACTCTCGACTAAACGCTATTAGTGCAATTATCGATGCGCAATTATGTGGTGAGCTACAAGAGTCATTAAAGCAAATTGGCGACATTGAGCGTGTTATCGCCCGTTTAGCGCTTTGCACAGCACGCCCGCGTGATTTAACGCGCCTGCGTAGCGCACTGCAAGCTCTGGCACCATTACACGAATTACTTTTGGACGCCAACGATCCGCGTATTAGTCAAATAATAGCGCAATCACAGCAATTACCTGAGCTACAAGACTTACTAGAACGTGCTGTCATCGAAACCCCACCGGTACTTATTCGTGATGGGGGTGTTATTGCCCCGGGTTATAACAGTGAGCTTGATGAATGGCGTGCCCTAAGCCAAGGCGCAACCGATATTCTCGAAAAGCTTGAAGAACGTGAGCGTGAACGCACAGGCATTAGCACTTTAAAAATTGGCTATAACAAGGTGCATGGCTTTTTTATTGAAGTAAGTCGCGCTAACTCGCACTTGGTTCCTGCCGATTATATTCGCCGTCAAACGCTAAAAAATAATGAGCGCTATATTATCCCTGAGCTTAAAGAGCACGAAGATAAAGTACTTGGTAGCCAGTCAAAAGCGCTAGCACTTGAAAAACAGCTTTACGAGCAACTCTTTGAGTTTATTGCTCCGCACATTGAGCAGTTACAAACAATGGCAGCTGTTTTAGCAGATTTAGATGTACTGAACAATTTGGCCGAACGTGCGCAAGCGCTCAATTATGCTAAGCCAACACTGTGCGATAACGATAATATCAGTATTAAACAGGGTCGCCACCCAGTGGTAGAACAAGTAATGAAAGACCCGTTTATTGCCAACCCTGTAGAGCTTAATAACGACCGTAAAATGTTAATTATCACAGGTCCAAATATGGGTGGTAAATCGACCTATATGCGCCAAACCGCACTTATTGTTTTGATGGCTCACATTGGTTGTTACGTTCCTGCTGATAGTGCAGAAATTGGTAATATTGACCGTATTTTTACGCGTATTGGCGCAAGTGATGACCTAGCATCAGGGCGCTCAACCTTCATGGTTGAAATGACCGAAACGGCAACAATTTTAAATAACGCCACAGCGCAATCACTGGTACTGATGGATGAAATTGGTCGCGGTACTTCAACTTATGATGGTTTATCGCTTGCCTATGCAACGGCTGATTATTTAGCATCAAAAATTGCTGCTAAAACTTTGTTTGCAACCCACTATTTTGAGCTAACCGAACTGGCCGAGCAAAAAACGGGGCTGGTTAATGTGCACCTCGATGCCATTGAGCACAACGACACCATTGCCTTTATGCATACCGTGCTTGAAGGCGCAGCAAGCAAGAGCTTTGGTTTACAAGTTGCTGCTTTGGCTGGTGTACCAAAAGCGGTTATCCAACAAGCAAAACAAAAGCTTAAAATGCTTGAGAATCATCAACCTGTTACTGCCCCTATTGAGCAACAACAGCAAACATTAAGTTTTGATGATGAGCCTTCTGAGCTTGAATTAACCTTAAAACAGCTTGATCCAGACAGCCTAACGCCAAGACAAGCACACCAACTACTGTATCAATTAAAAGATTTACTTTAAATTTTGAGTGGATATAAAAAAAGCTGACGTAACGTCAGCTTTTTTGTGTGTTCTGAACCCGTGGGTTCGATACCCTTGATCAGGTATACATTGTTGTCAAATCAGGTGAATTGGTCGAATAGGCTATCTGTACTTAAACCTTCGTGTTGCAAAATGTCTTTTAAGCGACGTAATGCTTCCACTTGAATTTGTCTTACACGTTCACGTGTTAAGCCAATTTCACGACCAACATCTTCAAGGGTTGATGGCTCATAGCCCAGTAAACCAAAACGACGAGCAAGTACTTCACGCTGTTTCGGGTTTAACTCTCCAAGCCAATCAACAATGTGCTTGTTGATGTCATTGTTTTGTACTTCGCCTTCTGGACCGTAGTCTTTCTCATCGGCGATAATATCTAATAACGCTTTGTCATTTTCACCACCGATAGGTGTATCCACCGAGGTGATTTTTTCGTTTAAACGCAGCATCTTAGTAACATCTTCAACCGGCTTATCTAAGCACTCTGCAATTTCTTCTGCAGTGGGTTCATGGTCAAGTTTCTGCGTTAATTCACGGGCTGTTCTTAAATAAACATTAAGCTCTTTGACCACATGAATAGGTAAACGAATCGTACGTGTTTGGTTCATGATGGCACGTTCAATGGTTTGACGTATCCACCAAGTTGCATAAGTTGAAAAACGGAAACCTCGTTCTGGGTCAAATTTCTCAACGGCTCTGATAAGGCCTAAATTACCTTCTTCAATAAGGTCTAGTAGCGCAAGGCCACGGTTGTTATAGCGGCGGGCAATTTTCACCACTAAACGTAAATTACTTTCAATCATTCGCTTGCGAGAGGCTTCACAGCCTTTCAGTGCTTTTCGAGCAAAATAGACTTCTTCTTCTGCGCTTAACAGCGGAGAAAAACCAATCTCACCAAGATACAGCTGTGTAGCATCTAAATTCTTGGCAACTTCTTCTTTTGCAAAAATTTCATCTTCGTTGTCGACTTCTTCAAGTAATTCAGAAGACTCTTCTTCGACTACCGTGTCATCAAATTTATCGTCAATCGCGTCAGTTTTTTTCTCAAGTTTTGCTGTGTGACCCATAAGCGTCCTCCCGAGCAAATATGTGATTGAGCTAAATCACTTTATCAATACCCTAAATGGCTAAGGTAGATACTTAGCAGGATTGACTGCTTGACCCCGATAACGAATTTCAAATCTCAAAGCCGTAACCGTAGAGTCTGAACTGCCCATTTCTGCTATTTTCTGCCCCGCCTTTACTTCCTGTTTTTCCTTTACAAGCAACTTTGAATTGTGCGCGTAAGCACTTAGGTAATCATCATTGTGTTTCAAAATGATTAAATTACCATACCCCCTCAATGCGTTGCCCGCGTATACCACAGTTCCATGTGCAGCAGCTACAACAGAAGCCCCTTGTTTATTAGTGATCTGTAACCCTTTAAAGCCATTCTCTTTATTAGAGAAGCGTTGCGTTACTTTACCTTTAGCAGGCCAGTTCCATACAACTTTTGCATTAGAATTACGTTTTTTTTCACTAATTATTTTGTTGGCTTGTTTCTGAACATACTCTCGTTGTTTTGGCTGATCAAGCTCTTTCTTTAATTTTTTGTTATTTTTTTGTATAGAAACAGTAGACTTTTTACTCGAATTCGTATATTTTTTCGTCTTTTTTTGTTTTTGTGCCGATTTTATGAGCGAAATATTCTGCCCAGGGAAGATGGTATAAGGTGCTGGAATATCGTTTATTTTTGCGAGGGTTCGAAAATCTTGCTGAGCACTAAAGGCAATTGAATACAATGTATCGCCCTTTTTGACTACATATTTTGAACCTGAGATATTAACTTTGCGTGTGGCGGGTTTAACTTTATTATCTAAACTACTCACCGGTGCTGGGGCTTCGCGAGAAGTACAGCCAAAGAGCAAAATACTAAGAAACAAAGTAACATAGACTGTTATCTGCCTGCTCATCGTAAAATGCTCCTTATCGTACTAGTTTAATGGTTTTACGGGTTATCGCAGTAAAAAGTACGCAACCACAACTAAAACAACTAATCCCCAGCCAAGCGCTTCAACATATTGACGTAATTTCTGCTCCATTTTAACGCCGCCCCACTTCATTAAAGCCGACACTAAGAAAAAGCGTGCGCCACGACCAATTGCCGAAGCAATTAGAAACGGCAGAAATGCCATTTGCATCAAACCTGCACCTATGGTGAAAACCTTATAAGGTATGGGGGAGAATCCCGCTAAAAACACCACCCACACACCGTAGTTTTCAAACCAACTTAGCGCTGTGTCAAATTTCGCTTGCCAACCCATTTGCGCAATCAGCGGCTCGACCACAGGTTCGAATAACCAAAAGCCAAGTAAGTAACCTAAAATACCACCAATCACTGAAGCAATCGTCGTAAAGCTGGCAAAACGCCATGCTTTATCTGGTTGAGCAAGTGACATAGGTGCTAGCATGACATCCGGTGGTACCGGAAAAAAAACAGATTCAGCAAAACTCATCCCTGCTAAATAACGCTCTGCATGGCGATGTTTAGCCCATACCAGTGCCATATCATATAACTTAGTAAACAACTTCAAAGTTTAACGTCCTATTCAATATCACCAGGTACCAAAGGTACAAATCTTACTGGTGCAACTTTATGTTCTGTGAAAGTATCGCCATTTCTAACGACCATCATTAATTGCTGATCTTGCTCACCGATAGGTGCAATCATAACGCCCCCATCAGCCAATTGAGCAAGTAACCCTTGTGGCATAGTGGCGGCTGCAGCTGTAACAATAATCCCCTCAAACGGCGCTTGTGATTGCCAGCCTTGCCAACCATCACCATGTTTCATGGTGACATTATATAAATCGAGTTTGTGCAAACGGCGTTTTGCTTGCCACTGTAGTGCTTTTATACGCTCTACCGAGCACACTTTAGTGAACGTTTTTGCCAGTATTGCCGTTTGGTAGCCAGACCCTGTGCCAATTTCGAGCACTTTATCACGTACGCCCGCTAAGCGAAGTAGCTCAGTCATACGTGCGACAATATAAGGCTGCGAAATCGTTTGTCCTTGACCAATTGGCAATGCGGTATTTTGATAAGCTTTGTGCTGTAAAACATCATCGATAAAAATGTGTCTGGGTGTTGAGGCTATCGCTTCAAGCACAGTGCTGTCTTCTACACCTTCGCGTTTCAATAACTCTGCTAATGCCAGTGCGCTGCGATTATAATTAGTCAGCACTATTAATCTCCATATTTGCTAACCAGCTATCGACGGCTTGTAAACTTTCTTTCGCTGTCATATCAACACTAAGCGGGGTCACTGATGCGTAACCATTATTTATGGCGTAAAAATCAGTGCCTTCACCTGCATCACTTTCAGCACCAAGGGTACCATACCAATAAATGTCACGGCCCCATGGGTCTTGTTGTTTCGTCATGGTTTCAGCTTTATGACGCGAACCTAAACGGGTTACCTTGACTCCTTTTAGCTCAGTAAGTGGAATATCTGGCACGTTTAAGTTGATGATTTGATCTTTCGGTAATGGGTGCGATGCCAATTCTTTGATAATACTCACCGCAACCGCAGCAGCAGTTTCAAAGTGATTTCCTTCTTTAGAGCATAACGACACAGCAATGGCAGGAAGTCCTAAGTGGCGACCTTCAGTGGCGGCGGCAACAGTACCTGAATACAAGGTGTCATCACCTAAATTGGCGCCGTGGTTTATTCCGGCTACCACGAGATCTGGCTGCTGCTCGGTTAACTCGTTAACCCCTAAGTGTACACAGTCAGTCGGCGTGCCATTAATTGAAATGAAACCATTATCAAGGGTAGTTGCACGCAGCGGATTCATTAACGTTAATGAATTACTTGCGCCACTGCAATTGCGATCTGGCGCCACTAAGGTCACATCTGCAATTTGCGTTAATGCATGATACAAAACCGCAATCCCTTTAGCATGTACGCCATCATCATTGCTCAATAAGATTTTCATTTACGCATCCTTTTGTTTTTGTTCTCTGGGGCTTGCATCTTGATAGTCCACCAACTCACGCAGTAAGGCAGTAGCAAAACAGCCTTTTGGTAGACCAAAACTTAACTTTAAAGTAGTTTCGTCAATCGTTTCAACGGCTAATGAGTCTGGGATCAGTCGTAACATTCTACGCTCATTCTTAAGGCCAAGTTCGCTAAGGCCTTCTATCCAAGATTGATAAGGTTCTAGCCACACTTTTTCGGTTTCGGTCAGGCCTTTTTCGCCTTTACCAACCATGGGGGCCGACATCACAATATCACCAGACGCTAAGCGAGCAATATTGTCATCACTAATGTTGTCTTCAAAAAATGCATTACTGCCGCAGAGCATAAACACTTCGTGGTGCATTGTTTTTGCAAGGCCATGCTCGGCAACCCGCATACTCACAATTTCATTAAATACATAAGATCGTGCAGCTGAAATAACTAAACCACGCAATTTTTTATCGCGGATACGCTCTCCAGCAAACATGCGCTTTGCCATTTCAAGGTTGTGACCACCATGCCCAAAGCGCTGCTCACCAAAGTAATTAGGCACCCCTGCACGCACCGCGTTGATACGGCACAAAATATCCAGCGGCTCAGTCACGTTGCGTAACGTAATGGTAAAGCGATTGCCTTTATGGCAACCCGTTCTGAGCTTACGGTTATGGCGCTGTTGCGAAATTACAAAAAATTGCTCGTTATTCAGTTCACTAAATTCTATGTGCTTTTTAATTGGTACTGGCACGCTAAACCACTGTGTACACACGCCATGACGGTCTTTTAAGCCTGCATAACTCACATCACGTGGAGATACCCCTGCTTTTTCGGCAATGCGTTTCGCAATAAACTGAGTATTTTCACCTTTTTTTACAACCTGCAAGCAAACATGTTCACCAGAACCAGTAAACTCAATCCCCAAGTCTTCATCAACCATGAAGTCTTCGGCGTGAGTTTTAAAGTCAGCCTTAGAAAGAGGTTTACCGTATAGGTAGTTTAACTCACTCATGCGCTTAGTTTGCTCATAATCACCACTGCGTGGCTTGAAATACCTTCTTTGCGGCCTTCAAACCCTAGCTTCTCTGTGGTTGTTGCTTTCACATTAACTTGTGAAATATCAGCTTCAAGGTCTTGGCATAAGTTTTCACGCATTGCTTGAATATGTGGCAACATTTTTGGTGCTTGCGCAACAATCGTCACATCGGCATTGCCAAGTACGTAACCTTGCTCTTTAGCAAGCCCAACCACGTGGCGTAGTAAAATTCGGCTATCAATATTTTCGTATTCGCTCGCAGTGTCTGGAAAATGCTTGCCAATATCCCCCATTGCTAATGCACCTAAAATAGCATCACACAATGCGTGAATGGCAACATCACCATCTGAATGCGCTAAAAAGCCTTGTGGGTAATCTATTTTTTCACCACAAATTACCAACGGGCCTTCGCCGCCAAATTTGTGTACATCAAAGCCATGGCCAATTCGAATCATGAGGTACTCTCGTTTTGTTGTTTTTGCAGTAAAAATGCTGCTAAATCTAAATCTTCTGGGGTGGTGATTTTAATATTGTCACTGCGACCGGCAACCAGCTTAACAGGCTGCTTAGCCCATTCAATTGCCGATGCTTCATCAGTGATAGTCACACCATTTTTAAGGGCACTTGATAGCGCATTAGTCAGCGCTTGATAAGGGAAAAACTGAGGAGTGAGTGCCTGCCATAAATCATCACGAGGCACTGTTTGCTCACTGTGGGTATGACCGCGCTTAATGGTGTCTTTTACTTTTGACGCTAAGATACCGCCTTCATTGGCAGCGATGCATTCTGTCATTAAACGCTGAATATCAGCCAAACACACTAACGGCCTTGCTGCATCGTGCACAAGTACCCAATCAGGTGGATTATCAGCAAGTGATAGCAAGGCGTTAAGCACTGAATCAGCGCGCTCTTTACCACCACTCACACGCTCAATACGCTTATCTATGTGTGGTAAATCAGCAAAGTAGCCGTCATCATCGCTAATTGCTACTTTTATGGTGTTTAATTCGTTAAGTTCTGCAAGTTTACTCAGAGTGTGTTCTAAAATAGTTTTCCCCGCCAGTTCAATATACTGCTTTGGCGCCGAAT
>NZ_JACSOG010000026.1:0-71322 GCF_014349195.1 Pseudoalteromonas sp. BZK2
TAATTCGAGCTGAAGAAATTATGGCTTAAAAAGTTAGGCAAGGATCAGTGCGTTTAACTTGACTGTGGGAGTCATACCAACGCCCGCATAAGTGGCGCATTAAAGCTTGGCTATAATAGCAACGAAGTGACGCAGCCAAGCTTTTTGCGTCCACCCTTAATGCGATTGTTATATGCCGTTCATCTAAAATGGTTTAGGTATATACTTTCGCAACATTTCTGGAATTAAAAACTCTTCGTACTGTTTTGGAATACGACCGTTAAAAGATTGAGCATAAAGACTAGCCCAATCAATAAAGTACCCCAATTTAATTGCATAATCTCTAGCTTCATCGAAATTCAATTCAAGATGTTGAGCAATATTTTCATAAATAGCACGGTACTCAAATGGTGGTTCATCATATGCCATTCCAAAAACAGCACTCTCAGTATACCAATTTTGATGGCTTACTTGCTCGTCCGAAACTTCACCATTGATATAAGACTTTGCTGTTTCTAACGCTATTTTAAAATATTCCTGAGGCAATAGCCCAATGTATGCTCTGCAACAATCAATATAGAATAGTTGCAATTCTTTGGTAAAACTGTCGAACTTTTGTTCATCGCTTTCTCTTAACGCATTCAGCATTGCTAATGCATTTTTACACGAATTCCACTCCAGGTTATTCATAGGCATATAACATGTTTATAGCGAGCAAATTGCGCGTTTTTCTTATTGGTTTATTTTTAACAAACTTGTTAACTAATTGCTAGTGTTATAAAAATCTAGTCGTGCTAGCTTTTTAACTGTATAAAACGAGCGAAAGGGTCGTTTCTTGACTATGCGAGTGATTAAATTGTAGCTTTACGTATATACAGTTAGAAGGATTGTAAATGAAAAACTCTCTCCGTATTTTAATTACATTGAGGACTATATACTCTATCGACAGTACTCATTAAGAACTACAAGTACTTAATTTAGATGATTTTACGGCGGAGGGTTATTCGCTATCTCAATTATGTTCCCCTATGGCTTTAGACAAAATAAAGGTTAGGGTTTCCTATCAACCTCCAATAGGTCCAAACGGTGAGCTGACATTGTGTTTATCTACTAAAGAATTTATGCTTTCGGAGTTGAGGGGTTTATAACGAGCCACTAAAAAAGATAAATAGTGTTTACCAAATTCTTGCAATGGTGTTTTACTTTCAGGAGATACAGTGAGATTTCTAGTATTTTTACTTTCATTAACTTCCTTTTTTAGTATTGCTTGCTCGACTGAAAATTCGAGTGGGGTATCAGCTTTTAAAACTCAAAGTATTTACGGTGAGATATCGCATATAGAAGTTTACTACCCTTTGGATTACGGCGACGCTCAAGCTTTTCGAACTGAAATTTCGTTTGAAAGCAATTTTGATCAACCTGTATTAACTGTTCCCACATTTGTTAATGAACCATTAGATCTAGAACACAGTCCAGAATTGAGACCTTATAGAGTTTCAACTTTCCAGCTTGCTACTAATATGCTAGATAAAGCTTCTATAGCCATTTATTATAAGTTTCCGAAAAGAGATGATGGTTTAATAACATTTTGTATGGGACCAAGAGTGATATACAAAATAAGTGACTTACCTGAAAAGTCTCTATAACAAACACATTAATAAATGAATGTTTATAGGCTAGCTTATGTATACAGAACGTTAACTTTAGCCAGTCATAGAGCATAAAGTGTTTTATAATTTTGATGGCATTAAATGATCTAACATTAATTTTTCTCACCTTTAGCGAGATTATTTTTCTGATTAGGGCTAGTTATAGGTTTTCGAACACTTACCGATTTTACTTTTAGTTTAGTTGATTGATTCGTTTAAAATGAAAATTACGCAATGATGAACACCCCATCAACTTGAGCCCTTGTCGATGGGATGTTTAGTTTTATTACTCAATGAGTGAATTGGCGTACATTAAACTTTTAGGTTATTGCTAGATTAAGGTTGTTGACGGGTAGGAGCAATCTGTAATTCACGAACACACACATGTTGTGGTTGCTCTTGAATAAATAGCGCAGCACGAGCGATATCATCAGCAATTAGTACTCCACCCATAGCTTTTTTCCATTCGTTGTAACCTGCTTTAATATCGTCAGATGTTGTGTGGCCAAGCAATTCTGTCTCAACGGCACCAGGGCAAATACTTGTTACGCGTACCCCAAAGTCGGCCACTTCTTCTCGAACATTTTCTGTAATTGCTGATACGGCGAACTTTGAGCCGCAATAAGCTGCATGATTAGCAAATGTCTTTTTACCAGCTATTGAACTAACGTTAATTATGGTGCCACTATTACGTTTTTTCATAGCAGGTAAAACAGCTTGCATACCATTTAGTAATGCTAAAACATTAACATCGAACATTTTTTGCCATTCAGTAGACTCTTGTGTATCTATTTGGCCTAATAACATGACACCTGCATTATTAATTAAGCACTCAACAGGGCCGTATTGTGCCTCAGCTTTTTCTATAGAATTAGAAAACGCTTCTTTATCAGTAACATCTACCTGTTCACAGATGCAATTTTGAAGATTCAAAGCCTTTAATTTTTCAACTCGTCTTGCAACAAGTAAGAGTGGGTAACCGGCTTCGCTAAAGTGCTTAGCAATAGCTTCACCAATGCCTGAACTTGCTCCAGTAATCACTACTAACTTTTTCATTTATTACTCCTCTAGGTGAAATTAATTTAAGTTTTAACTATCTATTTCTAATGATGTTTTTCTGAAGCTTATTTTATTTATTAAAGATTTGATGATATATAGTCATTAATTCACAATACTGTTTACAGATTTGAGCGAATCTATGTGGTTAAGTTGATTTTAATGGGTATAAAACATGAAAAAAGACATCAATTATGCTGATATCAATAGCTTTCTTATTTTGGTCGAAGAGGGAAGCTTTACAAAAGCAGCCAATAAATTAATGTGCTCTCGCTCACAAATTTCTAAACAACTATCTCAATTAGAGGCTGGTCTAGGTGTCAGTTTGTTAGTTAGGACGACGCGTACGCAACATTTAACACCATCTGGTGAGCTTTTTTACGATAAATGTAAAAAAGCTTTTGAGCGCATTGAACATGCTATAGATATAACATCAGATACTGCGTCACATACATCAGGTGAAATTAGAATAAATTGTGTCGGGGGGTACATTGGTGAAAATGTTATTGGCCCAATGGTTACTGATTTTATGCAGAAGTACCCACAAATTAATGTTGTGTTAGATTTTAGTAGTCGAAGAGTCGACTTAGTAGCAGGCGAATTTGATTTTGTATTCAGAATGGGAGACTTAACAGATTCATCATTAATCGCAAGAAAGTTAACTGAGCTTACAATAGGCATTTATGCGAGCCCAGAGTACATTAAAAAGCATGGAGAACCATTAAACCCAAAAGATTTAATTAATCACAAGTGTATAGCAGGTTCATTGAATACATGGACTCTATTAAGTGAGCATACAAATGAGAAGCAAGAGGTCATCGTCCAAGGTGATCTTGAGTGCAAAAATGGCAAAGTAATGGTGTATTCTGCATTGCGTGGTAATGGCATAATTCGAGTTCCAGAAGTTTACTGTAATTCGGAGTTAAATGACGGCACCTTGATCCCTGTTTTTAAGCATTGGCACCCTAAGGCAACGCCATTCTATTTGGTCTTTTTACGAGATAAACATCAACCAATGAGAATAAAAGTATTTAAAGAGTTTGTTTATAAAAACTTTATGCATTATCTAAATGGTGGCTCTGGCTCAAATTGCTAGCTCAGCTATTTTTAAGTGACATAGTTTACTGAATTTAGCAAAAGGGCTAATTGACAAGAAACTTTGGGCAACAAGACTGGTAGCTGTCAAGAATAAGGAAAGAGTTGTTTATGTCACCTTATGTAAATCATCCCCGTTATGGGTGTAAGCCGATTCGATCTGGATACCAATACTCTGTAACAGAAATAAAAAATTCTTATTGGCGATATAAACACGTTAAGTTTCTCGTTGGGACAGCTATACCTGCTAATACAGAGAAACAGAATTATGGGGTTTATCCGAGGGAGAAATACATTGATATAGAAGAGTTGTGTGAGGTATGTAATAGACCTTTTATTTTCTTTGCCTTGGAGCAAAAGTATTGGTTTGAGGTACTCAGATTTTATATTGATGCGCACTGCACAAAGTGTATTGATTGCCGTAAAAATGAACAAAAAATAAAGAGGTTACAAAAGTCTTATTGTGATTTAGTTACAAATAAAAACAGGACTTCAAAACAAAATGAAACATTAAAAAAATTGTTTGTAGAGTTAACTAGGCTCGGAATAATCAAACATAAAAATAACCCTAGTTTTTGAGATAAACTTTAACAATCAATTACGGAAACATTGCTACCTGGTAGATTAGACTTACGCTTAATATGGCAATTATAGGGATTTAGTTACAGAGTCTAGGGATGATATTTAACTATTCTAACAATATAAAAGCCCAGCTTAACTGGGCTTTGCACTCTCACAATTTAATGCTTTTTCATTTTACTCATTTCAGCATGACAACTTTGAATTGTCAGTAGGGTTTTTGATAACGCGGCTTCACAATCATGGGGTTGTGGCTTTTTAAGCGCGTGCTTGATTTCGGCTAGTGTTTTATCTTCAACTTCTTCAAGCTCGCTAACATAGGTGGCGTTTTTGTCGGCACCGAGTTTGGTGATAACTGATGTATAAGCTTTACGCACTTCTACAGCAAAGTCAGAACCATTTTCGCGCTCGCCATTTTCGTTAATAGCATAAGGTTGTAAGCGCTCAACACTTACTTTGCGAGCATCTATCATGCGTTGAAATAAGGCAATAATGCTTGGGTCGGTTACTTTTTCCTGAGCTTTTTCATAAAAATCGATACCGCTATTCATAACTTGGATGATATCTGCAATATGATGAACGTCTTGTCCTTGATGAGTATTCATAATGACCTCTTTTTGAATATTAAAAACAATGCAATTAGATACTTGCAAAGCATATTCCAGTTCATTACTTAAATATAAAGTTATTGTATTTCAGTTGGTTATTGGTTTTTAATAGGAGGATGCTGCTGATAAGCTAAGCTAACACCTTGCTTATCAGCAATAATTACAACTGGTTGGTAAAATCTTACTTAAGCTCGTCGGCTACTTCTGCAACCTTTTGGCGTAACCAAATATGGCTTGCATCACGGTGTAATAGCGGACTCCAAATCATATCGAGCTCAAACGGCGGAATAGGGAATGGCGGCTCAAGAATTTTCAGGCCCGGATCATCTAAATAAATATTTGCGGCTTTTGAAGGCAACGTTGCAACCAAGTTTTGTTCTTTCGCTAAGTGAATGGCTACGTGGTAGTTACGGGTAAAGGTGGCAATATTACGGTGTTTACCAAAGTGAGCGAGCGCCTCATCAACCCAACCTAGTTTTTGCACATCTTTAGGGTCCATACCAACACCTACACCAAAGCCTGTTTTACTTACCCAGATATGGCGGGCTTTTAAATAGCTGTCGAGGCTGAAGTCTTTGATAATCGGGTTATCTGCTTTTACTAAGCAGCAAAAGCTGTCTTTCCAAATTTGTTTGTAGTGAAACGATTGCGGTAAGTTTTCAAAGCGGTTGATAGCCATATCTACCTTACCGTTTTCAACGTCGTGGAAGGTTACATCACTTGGGGTCAAAATATCGAGTGTTGTATCGGGCGCTTCTTCGTGTAATTTACTTAATAAGCGAGGAGCAAGGGTACTTGCTGCATAGTCACTGGCCATGATACGAAAAACACGTTTACTTTGTGATGCTTCAAACTCGCGATTTGGGGCAAGTGTTTCTTCAAGGGTCATTAAAATGCCGCGGATCACCGGCTGTAGCTCTTTTGCGCGCTCTGTAGGTACCATACCTTCGCTGGTACGCACTAAAATAGGGTCGTTGAATAAATTACGGAGTCTTTTTAGGCCATTACTCATGGCAGGTTGCGTAATGCTTAGCTGGTTAGCAGCTTTAGTGACATTACATTCCCTTAGTAAAGTATCTAGGTAAACAAGTAAGTTTAAATCTATTTTACTTATATTCATTGTGTGTCCTTGGTGTTTACCAATAATGGATAAATCGTTGTGCAGCAGGGTATGGATAAATGTGGCTAACTACACCTTGCTTATAATTGTATTGTGCTTGTCGCCAATAGGCTGGATCTTCAAGCTCTGGGTGTGTACTCAATAAATATTGTTTATACACCGGGTTTGCTGTCACAAAGGTACATAATTGCTCTGGAAACACATCTTGTGGTGCCACAGAGTAACTTTGCTCATTGGTTAAGTAATCATCGTACGACTTTGCTTTTGGTAAGGCGCGAAAGTTCATGTCTGTTAGGTACTGAACTTCATCATAGTCGTAAAAAATAATGCGATTATGTTTACTTACCCCAAAGTTTTTCAACAGCATGTCGCCTGGGAAAATATTTACGGCGATCATTTCTTTTAAAGCTTGGCCATATTCTTCTATTGCTTCAAACGCTTGTTGTTCACTGGCATTTTCAAGATACAGATTTAACGGTGTCATGCGTCTTTCAATATACAAATGCTTGATGATTAACCATTCGCCTTCAATAACCATCGAAGAACCAATGGTTTTATGTAACTCTGCAAGTAATTTACTATCAAATCGGGCTAGTGGAAATACGACGTTCGAATACTCTATGGTATCGGCCATGCGGCCAACACGGTCATGACTTTTTACTAATTGGTAGCGTTTTAATACGGTATCGCGGCCAAAGGGTTTGCTTTCTCCAAAGGTGTCTTTAATGACTTTAAACACATATCCAAACGACGGCAGGGTAAATACCATCATCACCATACCCGGTGTTCCAGGGGCAATTACAAGCTGATCGTTTGAATGATCTAAATGACTTAAAAACTCTCGGTAAAACTCGGTCTTACCTTGTTTATGAAAACCTATTGCATTGTAAAGCTCTGCCAGGGTCTTGTTTGGCATAAGTTGATTTAAAAAGCGTACTAACGCAGATGGCGCGTGGGTTTCCACCATAAAATAAGCACGGGCAAAACCAAAGATAACCCGCATTTGCGATGATTTGGTGAGTAGGGCATCGAGGTATAACCCTTTGTCTTCATGGTGTAACACCGCAATAATAAATGGCTGTACGCCACTTTCTGATACCACACGGCCAACAATATAAGCCGCTTTGTTTCGGTAAAACGGGGCTTGCAGTATATCAAAGCGCATTTGCCATGCTTGGTGATGTGTATCGGGCGCTTGTTTATAAAAGGCTTTTACCAGCAAGCGAATATCGCGTTCTAAATCAACAAAGGGCGCTTTAAAATCAAACTGATTAATAATTTTGCGTATCGTGGGTCTTAAGCCATCAACAACAGGGTGGTAACTGCGGTATTCAACCTCCATTGGTAGTGCAGGGGCATCCGCAAGCGTCGCTTTTACAAAGATAAAGTCATTATTAAAATAACGACGATGAAATAAACGACAAAAAACAGAGTTGTAAAAGGTTTCGGCAAGTTCTGCCTGAGGGTGAAAGCGCAAAAATTGCTGATAGAGCTGTTTGGTTTCGAGCCAGCAGGTTTGATCTAAGGTAATAATTTGCTGCTCGTTGAGCGACTTGAGCTTAGCAATGGTTTCGTTAACCCGATCATCGTAATGGCTAATTCTAAGTTTGCTAATCTCATTTATCTTTTGCCAATCACGATGCGCAAACGCAAGTGGTGCTTTGGCTGTAATTGCTTGAAAGAGTTTATAGTGATTGCGAAACCCAGATAAAATTAACTCTGCAATGTGTTGTGGCTGCATATAAACTCCTTACTTATACCAATGTAGAGCAATAACTCTATTAGTGTTAAGAATATGTTATTTATTCTTCAAACCCAATAGTAAAGTGTATTTAATTATAGCGAGCGAGTTTTTTCTCTAGATTTGCGAGTTTCTTATTAACGCTTTTTACGTCGCGCCCGTATTGCTTGTTAATTGCTTTTAGTTGCTTGTTGATGTCTTTACTAATTTGTTTAGCTTCTTTATCAGACAAAATTCGGTTTAAGCGTTGCTCTTGATGGTACTGAGCTCGGTCTCGATCACGGCTTAAAATATCTAAACGGTGTTTATAGCTGCGAATTTCAGCTTCGAGGTTTCTGATAATTTGCTGGCGTTCAAGCTCGTTGAGCTCTTTAACAAAGTTTTGCGGTGCTTTTAAGTCTGGATCGGTTACTTGAATTTTATGTTTGGTTGCACGGCTACCACAGGGGAACTCACTAAATACCGTGCCTCTGTCTGTGACACATTTATAGTATTCTGTGGTGGCAGCAAGTGATGTGTTGGTAAAACAAAGTAGTGTAAGTGATATTAGATAAATGATTATGGCTTTCATGACGTCCGTGTCTCCTAATCAATTAAGGTGTCTAATATCTAAAGCTAGCTTGAAATAATGATTTATCAATAAGCGCTAGGGCGTATATCGCTTCAGCTTTTTAATGCTTTGCACTAAGAATGGAATATCGAGCCCTTGTTCAATGGCAAAGCCTTGTGCTGCTGAAATGTTTTTAAAATTACCGTCTGAATCAATCAGGGTAATTCTGTCTTTCTTGAATGCGATAAATACATTTTGCGAGTAATTAACACCCGTGTCGTCATGGCGTTTGTATAAGTTGCTACCCAACATGCTTTGTTTAGCTAGGGTTTTGCAACCTAAATAATGGCCTACGCTGGTGGCGATAATATCACTTGGTTGAATAAGGCCTTCGGTTTGTACAACTTTTTTATCTGAGCTGTATAAGCGAGAGGCTGTAACAATACCATTGCTCTGCTGTGCAAGACTAAAGGCAAACACGGCATTAGCAGATTCACGCGCTTGTGTTGTAGCGTCTGCGCGTACAAGGCGAACCGCTGGGTTTTGGTCGTCGTTATTAATAAACTCGAATTGCTCAAAACCATTAATTTGAATTGAGCGATTATCAGCAAGCCACACAGGCAGTTGCTGTTTGTCTAGAATAGGGGCTTTGTAAAATGCTGGCAGGCCATACACTAAACTAAATAACGTATCTTCTGTTTCTACAGGTTGTAAGAACAAGTCTGTTTTACGTAGTGCTGGCTCAGTGGCAACAAATTGCTCAAGGTCAGCATTATTTTCAAATACTAAAATATCGATAGTCGCACTCGACTCAGCTTTACACTCGGCAAGTGG
Source organism: Pseudoalteromonas sp. BZK2 (assembly GCF_014349195.1). Lineage (NCBI taxonomy): Bacteria > Pseudomonadati > Pseudomonadota > Gammaproteobacteria > Alteromonadales > Pseudoalteromonadaceae > Pseudoalteromonas > Pseudoalteromonas sp. BZK2. The sequence continues at coordinate 9,212 of NZ_JACSOG010000026.1, forward strand.
AGTAGGTGCTAAGTAATCGATATTATGTGGGTCAAGCCTCACATCGTGCGCTTCTTTGTAGCTTTCTAAATCAAGCAAATCGTTTTTAGCTAATAAGCTTTTTGCTGTAGTAGGGTAAGACAACGGCAATACATTATCTTGTTTAGTGATATCAAATTTTAAATTGGCATCTGCCCAAATATGAATACTGTGGCTAAGTGCAAAGCACACTAAAATAGTGCTGGTTGCATAGCGCGGGAACTTATATTGCTTTAAACGCGCTAGGTGGTGCCAAGTGTAGTTACTGACTAATAACTGGAACGCTAAAATTAGCAGCACAATACCGCCCGCAAGAATCGTTGTTAATGCCGGTGAGTTTGTTAAGCGGTGCCACAACAAAGAAACGATTTCAGGTAGCGCAGACGTGTTTAAGTGATAACCCAAGTTAAAATAAACATAGGCATCAAGCGTTAAGAATGACGCGCCGAGGGTTGCAATAATGGCTGCCATCCCTCGGATATGCCGAGGGTATGGAAACACTAAGCTTAATGGAAATATCGTTAAAACAAAGGCAATAAAAGTAATAAAGCTGGTGTGGCTTAACCAGGTCACGAGCATGTATAAATAGCCCATGAAGGTTGTCGGTGCACTGTCTGCAACTAAGTAGCTTAAGCTAATAAATAGCACTAACCCTATGTTTGCAAAGGTGAACCAATGGCCCCAACTTAAAAGCTGACTTACTTTTGAAGAAAACTGACTTTGTTGCGATAAATTCATAAATCTTATTTAACCGACTGCGCTAATGCTTTGGCAAAGTTGTCGGCAACAGCTTGTCTTTTCTCTGATGGTACATGCTCTTTTAAAATATGCGTGATAGAATTTCCTAAACACATAAGGCTTAAATCAACAGGCGCTTTGTGCTCTGTTAGTACATCAATCAGCTGATCAACGATTTGTTCTACTTGCTCATTAGAATATTTTGATATGATAGGCATCAGTTGGTTCGATAAAAAGAGTTATATTCCCGTATTTTAACACCAGAGGCGTGAAAAACAAAGATGACAATAGATGTTAAAAAATTAGTCGTTCATTATGTAGACAAAAAAGATGACGATACAGATATTCATTTACGCAATGATGAGATGGTTGTTAACGATAAAGTAGCCGTTTTTATAGAGCAGCTACACCATGCATATAATGGTAAGCCTGGTAAAGGCTACTGTGCATTCAGCGGCGAGAAAAACAGCATTGTTGCTTCGGCAATGCAAAGTTACCGTAACGACGAACTTGGCTTTTGGCACATGACAGAGCAAGCAACGAATGTGCTAAAAGAAGAGTTAAATAAGTATGCCTTTAACGAAACGGGTTATTTAGTTTTTTGCCATTATCAATATGTTGCAAGTGACTTCTTGTTAATTGCGATGATCAATATTAAAGAGCATTACTCAATTACTTCTGAGCTTGATTTAGCTTCATCTCGTCACTTAGATATTTCGCGTATGCAACTAGCTGCACGTGTCGATTTAACTGCGTGGGATACGCAACCAGAAGATAATCGCTATGTGTCGTTTATTAAAGGTCGTGCAGGTCGTAAAGTAGCTGATTTCTTTTTAGACTTTTTAGGCTGCGAAGAGGGCATTGATCCTAAACAGCAAAGCCAAGTTATGCTTAGTGCTGTAGAAGATTATTTATCTGAGCAACAATACGACAAGTCAGAAAAAGATGAGCTACGTAAGCAAGTTTTTGATTACTGTAATGATTGCGTAACCACAGGTGAAGATGCCAGCGTTAAAGAGCTTTCTGCAACCTTATCGAAAAATGACGACAGTCCATTTGAAAGCTTCTGCCAAGAGCAAAGTTATGACTTAGAAGAGTCGTTCCCTGTTGATAAGAAAACAGTCACTAGCATGGTGAAGTTCTCTGGCATGGGCGGCGGTGTTAGCGTGAGCTTTGAACGTAAACACTTAGGCGAGCGCGTCATGTATAACGAAGCAACCGATACACTGGTGATCAAAGGTATTCCACCTAATCTTAAAGACCAGCTTCAGCGCTTTATGGAGCAAGACGAAGGTTAATCGGATTCAAGCTTCAAGTTTTAAGCTTCAAGCGATAAGATTATAAATACTCGTTTTATAGCCCAGCACTTGCTGGGCTTTTAGTTTTAGGTGCTTGAAAACACAATCACTACAGGAAGAAACGTTGCGTCAAACTATAAAGACATTTCGGTTTAGGGCCTTATACGAATGAAGAATTTACAGCTTTAGAATTTTAACTCGCTTTACCTAAGCTTAAGTAAAAATTTACTTCTAATATTTTCTTTGCTTTTATAGAAAAATTAGCAACCATGTTTCTAAGCTTCAAAATAGTAAAAGGATATTCAGTATGATTGTTTTAGCCATATTTTTAATTGTGATTGGTATTGTTAATTTTTTTAATGATCATCATTTAGCTTTTGCATGGCCAGCCCTAGTCGTGGGTATTTTGTTATTAGGGATAGGCATTTCTAGAAAATCGCCATCAAGTGGAAGCTCCTCCACAGGGAGTAGCTTTAGTTTATCAGACAGTTCATGTTCTGACGGCGGCGGTGATTGCGGTGGCGGTGATTGCGGTGGCGGAGATTAGATAAAGTACTTCCATTTGCCATCATTGATTTAGTAAAACATCTACTGATGGTTTTAAGCATGGTTAATATAAGAATTCGAATAGTGGAAGGCGTAAAAATGCTTTTCTTTTCCTTCTGTATCGCTTAGTTTTAAGACATTAAAGGTACAAATTCCCCCGATGGCTAAGGAGAGTCATAAATGAAACTTGCCCAACTAAATATTGCTCTTGCTAAATATCCATTGGATGCCCCAGAAATAAAAGACTTTGTTGATAATCTTGATTTAATAAATGGCGTTGCTGAAAACAGTGCAGGTTTTATATGGCGATTAAAAGACGAATCAGGCGATGCCACAAATATTAAATTGTTTGATGATAAGAATATGATAATCAATATGTCTGTGTGGGAAAGCGTTGAAGATCTTAAAAATTTTATGTTTCGCACCCACCACAGAGATTTCATGCGCAGAAAAGGTGAATGGTTTCAGCGCTTATCAGAAGATAGCTATGTTTTATGGTGGGTTGAAGATAAGCATATTCCAACACCTCAAGAGGCATTAGAAAGGTTGCAATATCTGCGAGATAACGGCGACACACCCTATGCTTTTACATTTAAAAGTAATTTTACGGCTGAAGAATTTAAAAAATATAAATAACAATAGACTGCAATAAAAATAAGGAAAAATTATGCATGTTGTATTAGGTGTTTTAGGTATTGTAGTGACCATTTTGGTGTTACTGAATCGACTTCAAGAAGGGGGGATAGATATTGGTTGGTTGAATCCTTTTAGCTGGTACCGACGTCGTAAATTCAGGAAACACCATGATTTAAATCCTGCATTTAAGTTAGATTCACCCATGGATGTAGCTGCGTTATATATGGTCGCAGTAGCCAAAATAGACGGTGAAATGAGTAAAGAACAAAAAGAAAAAATCTTATCACTTTTTAACAGCGAATTTCATTTAACTATGAAAGAAGCAACTGATTTATTACGCTCAAGTACGCATTTATTAGGGCATACTAGCGACGTTTACGATAAACCTCACAAAGTAATTGAGCGATGCTTAGATAAAGTAACAAAAGAGCAAGCAGCTTCAATTTGTTATCTCGTCGATGAGGTAGCGATTGTTGAAGGTGAACCGACTGCTCAGCAAAGAAAGCTTGTGGCAGAGATAAAAAATGCATGCCCTCCGGAGGCCTCAGGCAAGTGGTAACTCATCCACAAAACCAAACAGCTGAAAATTAAAATGACAATTATAACCCCTTAACTGATTTTGAAACGTTTTAGTGAATATCGTGAAGGTGTAACTACTTATCAAATCTTTAAAGGTGTTTATAAGGGAGTTTTTATGAAAAAACAGTTATCGGTGGCTTTTTTGGTTTTATCGTCTTTTGCTAACTCAACAACTTGGGGAGAGTTAGAAGTAGATGACCCAATAGTTAAGGATGCAAAATGCAAGGTTGCAGAGCCTGCAAGCTATGGTGGTTATATTTACAGTTGGCCATCAAAATATGATCAGGTGTTTTGGCCGCATACGGATAGAAATGGCATTTGGTTTTGCGAGACATCGGGTTTTATAGCTTTAATTGGTGATTTTGACGAACTTAAACCTGCAGAAATTGAGAGAATAACGGAATTTCTTGCGTCTCAACACATTTCGAAGCCAACTCTTGAGCAAAAGTTAGCTTTGCTCGAGCAAACTTACGCACTTCGCGAAAAAGATGAATTTTTTAAAAATAAGTTGCTAAGGATCCTTGCTCGTTGGCAGCAGTCTTTAGGGAACCTTGATAAGGCAAATAATTATCGAGCTAGAGCATTTAAAGATATTCAACATGCCCTTAATGGAGATTTAAATGGATATAAACGACTTGAATATCTTTATTTGGCGACGAACTACTCAAAGCAGTTTGCAGAGCAAAATAAAAATGTAGGTTACTTAGACGATTTGGAAACAGCATTGAAATCGGTGACTGATCCTGAGTTAAAACGCTATGCTGAGTACTTGTCGGAATTGATAAAGGACAGCCTTTATATCAACGAAGGCGGGAAGCTCGACCCTGACTTACCGAAACAGTAAAAATTAGAAGAAACATCAAGGATGAGGTAACAGATGAGGGACACGACTGTTATTAAACGTAACAAAGCTAATACTGGGCTATTTTTTTATCGGTGCTGCTATTGGATTTTCAATTTTCATTGCATACCGGCAACTGCTTATAGGTCTTTTATTTGCTGTAATAAGCGTTAGTGTTGCAATCTTAGTTGTTTCAAATAAATGGTCTATGTAATAAGTTATTTTACTATTGCTTTTACTAGGTGATGAAAAATGAGTTTATCTTTCACTACGAAAAGGTTAAATGTGATTGAAATAAACGCAAGCTCGTCAATGGTTGAGCATCATCAATTAACGATTGCCTTACCAGCGATATTAACACCTGCTGTAGTTGCAAATTTACCGGGTTATTTTCAGGGGATAGATTCTATAGCTGCTGCTGAAAAGTGGCTGGCTAACATGCTTGACGAGTGCCGTTTACTAATGCTGCAATCTCAACAGCAAGAAGTTGTTGGCCTTTTATTTATCTATACCGAAAAGCATGATGCTCATATCGGTTATTTGTTAGCTGAGCAATATTGGGGGCAGGGTCTTGCATTTGAATTATTGCAGGGATTTATAAACCTCGCTGGTACTCAGTCACAATGGCATAAGCTCATCGCAGGTGTTGATGAGTCAAATACACCATCAATTAAGCTTTTAAAAAAGTTGGCTTTTGAAGAGCAAGCATCTAAGGAAAATGGCATGTTGTTTTTTGAATTTAATTTAAAACAAGGCACACAATAATGACAATAACCGCATTTTTAGTTAACTCTTTTAGTGCAAATAATTCAGGCGGCAACCCAGCAGGTGTCGTGTTGAATGCAGATAAACTCACAAACGCAGAAAAACTGACGATTGCAAAAGAAATTGGCTATTCAGAAACCGCATTTGTGGCGCAAGATCATGAAGTTGATTTTGCTGTGTCATTTTTTACGACAACTGAAGAAGTTGATTTTTGTGGCCACGCAACCCTAGCTGTGTTTGCTACGCTCTTCGAACAAGGGTTATTAAAACCTGGCTATTACACTCAACAAACAAAAGCGGGCTTGTTAGGTGTAACAATTGCCGAAGATGGGCAAATTACCATGGAGCAAGCCTTGCCAAAATACCTAGGCAACTTTGCTTATGACGACCTTGCAGGCTTATTAGGGCTTGATGAAACGACTCTTGCAGAAACTGGCTTGCCGATCGATGTAATAACTACAGGATTGCCGGATATTATAGTCGCTGTGCCGAATGGCTACTTAGATAAAATTGTTATTGATGAGGCAGCGCTTAGCGAGTTCTGCCAACAGCATAATGTGATTGGTGTGCATGCCTTTGAATTATGTGAAGAGCAAAGTGAGCTGACCGCAAGTTGTCGTAACTTTGCGCCTTTGGTTGGTATACCTGAAGAGTCAGCAACCGGTAGCGCCAGTGGCGCGCTTGCATGCTACTTATCAAAACACGTATTTGTACAGCAAGAAAACCATTTCAAGTTTGAACAAGGCCGAGCAATGGGGTGCAGTTCACATATTTCTGCCAGTGTTTATTCGGATGAGCAGGGGGTTTATAAGGTTCTTGTAGGTGGCTATGCAAATCACCTAGGTATACAAAATATTGCTTTATAAGAAGAATACATACAAAAAAGCCGCGTTATAAACGCGGCTTTTTTACTTAAGCGACTAAATTAATCAGCCGCTAAGGTTTTTGCCATATCAGCACGGGCTCTGCCAGCAGGTTTAATTGAACCTGCACGAAGGCCGCTATCTGGAATAGCTGTACGCTTGTCATGCGCCATAGCCGCTGGTGTTGGCTCTGGCTCACTATCTGCAACTGGCGTAGGTTTTGCCATTGCAGCACTTGCTGAACCTTTTACTAAAATAGTTTTTTCATTTTTAGCAGGTTCTACAGCTTTCACTAACTCTTCAGCTTGTGCTGGCTCTTCAGCTTTCACTGGTTCTTCAGCTTTTACTGGCTCTTCAGCTTGTACTGGCTCTTCAGTTTTAACTGGTTCTTCAGCTTTCACTGGTTCTTCAGCTTGCACTGGTTCTTCAACTTTAACAAGTTCTTCAGCTTTAACTGGCTCTTCAGCTTTCACTGGTTCTTCAGTTTTAACTGGCTCTTCAGCTTGCGCAGGTTTTTCAGTTTTAACTGGCTCTTCAGCTTTAACTGGTTCTTCAGTTTTCACTGGTTCTTCAGCTTTAACTGGTTCTTCAGTTTTAACTGGTTCTTCAGTTTTAACTGGTTCTTCAGTTTTCACTGGTTCTTCAGCTTTAACTGGTTCTTCAGTTTTAACTGGTTCTTCAGTTTTAACTGGTTCTTCAGTTTTAACTGGCTCTTCAGTTTTAACAGGCTCTTCAGCTTTTACAGGTTCTTCAGTTTCAGCCTGAGCCTGTTTTGCCTTTAGCTCAGCTTCATATTCAGCAGCAGCTTGATCTGCTACAGGAATAAATGCTGGCGCATCAGCTTTGTCATCACTCGACTTTTCATCATGCTCAGGGCGACGGCGACGTTGACCAGCAGCACGTAAGTGGCGAGGTGAACGACGAGATCGTGTACGAGGTTGAGCTTGTTCTTCATCAGTTGATGTTTCAACTACCGATTCAGTTTGCTCTGCTTGTTTAGGTTCAGCCTCAGCTTTTACTGGTTCTGCAGGTACTTGCTTTTCAGCAACTGGCTGTTCTGCTTGTTCAGTTTCAACTGCTACTTTTTCTTTTGCAGGCTTAGCTGGTTTTTCAGCTTTAGGTGCTTGCTCAGTTGTTTCAGTTGTTTGTACTGCTTTTGCTTCATCTGCGCTTTCATCTGTTACGCGAACTTTTTTGCGTAAGTTGCGACGTTGACGACGAACCTTAGGTTTAGTTTCCTTTGGCTGCTCAGATTTCGTCTCTGGTGCAGTGTCTTTATTCGTTTGTTCTACATCATCATTACGTTTTTCATTACGTTTTCTGTTGTTAGAATTACGACGACGTTTGTTGCGATTCTCGTTACCTTCTTTTTGCTCAGGCTTATTTGAAGTATTTGTGTTTTCTTCTTTAGCTTGTGCATCGTCAGGGCGTTTATTACGAGAGTTGCGACGGCGTTGGTTGTTGCTACGACGACGGTTGTCGTTGTTGCGACGATTATTGCTACGTCTTTGTGCTGCTTTTTTCTCTTCTTGCTCTTTTTCAGCTTCTTCTTCGGCATTGCTGAATAACGACTTGAAGAACTTACCAATTGCAGCAAATAATCCACCTTCTGACTTTTTAGCCGAAGGAGTCGTTTGCTCAGCTTTTGGTGCAGCTTGAGGTGCAGGTGTAGTAGGCATAACAACACCTTTAAGAACCGGCTCTTCACGAACTGGTGCTGAAGGCGCTTTAGCCATTTCAAATGCTTCTGGCTCAGGAGCAACAACTTGCTCGTAGCTTACTGTTTCGATTGTTTCGTCTTTACGTAAGCGAACTACTTCGTAATGTGGCGTTTCCATGTGTTGATTAGGAATGATCACAACATCAACGTTATGGCGTTTTTCGATGCGTTGCACGCTACGACGTTTTTCGTTTAATAGGTAAGCGGCAACAGCCACAGGCACTTGTGCATTTACTTGTGATGTGTTGTCTTTAATTGCTTCTTCTTCGATTAAACGAAGGATAGACAGTGCAATTGATTCGTTAGAACGAATCGTACCTTGACCATTACAACGAGGACATGGACCTTGGCTTGCTTCACCTAATGAAGGGCGTAAGCGCTGACGCGACATTTCAAGCAGACCAAAGCGTGAGATCTTACCAATCTGAACACGGGCACGGTCAGGACGAGCAGCGTCTTTTAAACGATTCTCTACTTCGCGTTGGTGGCGTGGTGGAGTCATATCGATGAAGTCGATAACAATAAGACCACCTAAGTCACGTAAACGTAATTGACGGGCGATCTCGTCTGCTGCTTCTAAGTTAGTATTAAGTGCTGTTTCTTCGATATCACCGCCTTTAGTGGCTTTAGATGAGTTGATATCGATAGACGTAAGTGCTTCAGTTGGGTCAATTACAATTGAACCACCTGATGGTAAGCGAACTTCACGTTGGAAAGCAGATTCAATTTGGCTTTCAATTTGGTAGTGAGTGAATAGTGGTACATCGCCCTGATAAAGCTTAACGCGGCTCATGAAATCTGGACGGAAACGCTCAATATGCGCTTTCGCTTCTTCAAATACACGTGCTTTATCAATTAAAATTTCACCAATATCACGACGTAAATAGTCACGGATTGCGCGGAAAATTACGTTACTTTCTTGGTGAATTAAGAACGGAGCAGGGCCGCTATCAGCAGCTTGCTGAATCGCTTGCCAATGCACTAATAGTGCTTTTAAGTCGTACTCTAGTTCTTCAAATGATTTACCAACACCTGCTGTACGAACAATTAAGCCCATGCCTTTAGGTAGTTCTAAACGGCTTAGTGCTTCTTTAAGTTCAGTACGCTCATCACCTTCGATACGGCGAGAAATACCACCGGCACGAGGGTTGTTAGGCATAAGTACTAAATAGCTACCTGCAACGCTGATAAAAGTCGTTAACGCAGCGCCTTTTTGGCCACGCTCTTCTTTATCAACTTGCACAATGACTTCTTGGCCTTCTTTGATCACGTCACGGATATTTGGACGACCTTGGAATGTATAGCCTTGTGGGAAGTAGGTGCGAGCTATTTCTTTAAGAGGAAGGAAACCGTGTCTTTCAGCGCCATAATCAACAAAGGCAGCTTCTAATGACGGTTCGATACGGGTAATTTTACCCTTGTAAATATTTGCTTTTTTTTGTTCGTGACCTGGGCTCTCTATGTCTAAATCATACAGGCGCTGGCCATCAACCAGTGCAACGCGCATTTCTTCTTGCTGCGTCGCATTGATTAGCATACGTTTCATATTGTTACTCTACTAATTCTGTCGCTGACATGACGGTATAAACTCGTCTGTTCAGTGGTTTCTGACGGTTGTTTTTGTGCAGTCTCACGACTGGGTAAAGTCAAAACCTGAAGTTGTTTGCTTACATTGAGCATCACTAAGTGTGGCTGACAATAACATGTTGTCACGTTATTAAATTCTTATAGGTGTCAAAACTGCCGCCAATTCTGCGGTTTTAATTTACGAGTTTTGTCCCGAAGTCGACCATGTTCAAATTTTTATTCAATGTCTTGCTACAACAGCTGCTTCTGAATGACGTTGCTACGTCGTCACTATCAGTCAATTTATCTTGTTCAATTGCTTTTTATGTTCATTAATCAACATTCGTGCTCAAATTATTCAGGCAATATATTACGCGCATCGCCGATAATTGAACGCTCGTGTTGGCTGGGTAATTATAAAAGCTTTGGAAAACTTAGCGCGGATCTGTATGATCGGCAACCCAGAATATGCTTCACGAATGTATTAATGTGATAAAAGCACCGTTGTTACTTGCAAACTTATGTTCGCGACGGTGATTATCCCACTATTACAGTCGCGTTAGCAACTAAATTATTTACTTAAATCAGTGATTAGGCAATGTCAGAAAAAACCGGCTTACAAGTTTCGTTTGTTACCATAGGTGAAGACCATCTAGGTCAACGTATTGATAACTTTCTTATTACTCACCTAAAAGGTGTGCCTAAAAGTGCAGTTTATAAAATCCTTCGTAAAGGCGAAGTGCGAGTAAATAAAAAACGCATAAAACCTGTCTACAAACTACAACTAAACGATGTGATTCGTATTCCACCTATCAAAGTGGCCGAAAAAGAAGAGTTTGTGCCAAAGAAACTCGATAAAGTAAAACAACTTGAAGACGCCATTTTGTTTGAAGACAAGTATTTAATGGTGATCAACAAGCCTTCGGGTATGGCTGTGCATGGTGGCAGTGGCCTAAGTTATGGCTTAATCGAAGCACTTCGCGTACTTCGTCCTGAAGAGCGTAGTTTAGAGCTTGTACACAGACTAGACCGTGACACATCAGGTTGCTTGCTTATTTCTAAACGTCGTTCAGTGTTAACTGATTTACATAAACAGTTACGTGAAAAAACCATGGAGAAAAACTATTGGGCATTAGTTGATGGTCAATGGGATTCTAAAACGAAAAACGTTACCGAAGGACTTCGTAAAAACACCTTAAAGTCTGGTGAGCGTGTGGTGCGTGTTGATAATACTGAAGGTAAACCATCGCACACGCGTTTTCGTGTGCTTGAGCGATATGCTGAGTGCTCATTAGTACAAGCGTCGCCGGTAACGGGGCGTACTCACCAAATTCGTGTGCATACGCAATGTAAAGGTCATCCAATTGCTTGTGATGATAAATATGGCGTTGCAGAGTTCGATCAATACGTGAATAAACTGACTGGTTTAAATCGTTTGTTTTTACATGCCCACGATTTACGTTTTATGCACCCTAAAAATGAAACAACCATGCATGTTGAAGCGCCACTCGATAATGCACTTCAAAATTGTATCAAAAAGCTACGTGCAGATAATGAACAAGTTTAAGCTGGTTATTTTTGATTGGGATGGCACAGTGATGGACTCTGTGCCAAAAATTGTTACCTGCCTGCGAAATACTGCGCGAGACTTAGGTATTCCTGTTCCAACAGAGCAACAAGCAAAAGACGTTATTGGTTTATCGCTGGCAAAAGCCACTGAAGTTCTTTTTCCGGCGCATTTACATTTAAGCGACGAACTCGTTGCAGGTTACAAAGCACAGTACCGTGAGTTAGATGTTACACCTACACCTTTATTTAAAGATGTAGAATCCGTTTTAAAGCAGTTAAGTGATGCAGGCATGCAATTGGCAGTGGCTACCGGTAAAGGACGTGAAGGCATCGATAGGCTTCTTAATGAGTCAGGCCTTGTGAAGTATTTTGTGAATGTAAAATGCTCTGACGATGCTGAGTCGAAGCCATCTCCAGATATGCTTGAGCAAATTTTACTTGAGCAGGGCATCGCAAAAGGTGATGCTGTGATGATTGGCGATAGCCAATTGGATATGGCAATGGCTAATGCCGCAGGTATTACTTGTATTGGAGTGAGTTTTGGTGCCCATAGTCCGGCGCAGTTACAACAACATACGCCGTTATGTGTTGTTGATTCATACCAACAACTTTTGCAGGTTTTAACTACGCCCCTTGCAGCGCTAACACGTCAACACCAAACTCAGCCAGCACTTTAGTTAATGTGATCAGTGGCAGGCCTATCAATGTATTAGGGTCATCGCCACTGAGCTTTTCAAATAAACAGATGCCTAATCCTTCACTTTTAAAGCTACCTGCACAGTTGTATGGCTGCTCTGCATCGCAATAAGCATTGATCTGTTCAAGTGTGAGTGCTTTAAATGTCACATCAAATGGTACTACTGTGGTAATTGCTTTATCGCTTTGTATATCAAATACACTTAAACCCGTTAAAAAGGTCACTGTATGGCCACTAAACGATAAAAGCTGCTTAATGGCATTCTCTTTAGTATGAGGTTTACCTAAAATTGTATCGTTGAATACCGCAACTTGATCAGAGCCAATTACCAAACCTTCACTATAATGTTGTTTGGCAACACGGGCTTTTTGTTCGCTTAAACGAGCAACTAATTGCTCTGGCGTTTCAGCTGCGATAGGGGACTCATCAATATCTGGAGAAAAACTTTGAAAAGGTAAGTTAAACTTAGTTAATAATTGCTGTCTAAATGGTGAGCTTGACGCTAATATAAGTGTTGGTTTCATAATAAATTCTGGATGAAAATTGTATTTTGCCAAGGATAAGCCACAATGAATCCGAAAACAAAGCAGAAGATCGTTAAAAACCTACCAAAATTGGTTTTTTACTTTGACTAACTTACTAACTATCTATATGATGCAGCCCCTATGCAAAAGGTGAAAATTCCCATCACTCTTCATCCCAGCAAAGCAGCTCAACATCGTTTAACGTATGACGGTATTGTCCCGCTTGAAAAACTTTCTCGTTTAGAGCAAGTTGTGCAGGAGGAAGCAGGTGAAATAGCGGTAAAGATTCATTGCAAAATTGACGAGCAAGGTTTAGTGGTAATAAGTGGTAACTTATCAACACATGTAACTGTAACTTGCCAACGCTGTAATGGAGAATTAGGGTTGGATTTGGAACAAGACTTTGTGTATTCGCCAATTGGTTTGGATGCAGAGTCAGATCATCTACCTGAAGGTTACGATGAAGTAGAGCTGGACGAAAACGGTGAAATCAACGTATTTGAGTTAATCGAAGACGAACTGATTTTAGCTATTCCAATAGTGCCTACTCACAACGAAGCTTCATGCAGTTATTCATCAGAGCCTACTAGCTTTGGTAAATTAGCAGCAAAAGATGACAAACCAAATCCATTTGATATTTTGAAACAACTTAAGAAAGATTCTTAGGAGAAGACTAATGGCTGTACAAAAAAGCAAAAAGTCTCGTGCAAGACGCGGCATGCGCCGTTCACACGATGCGATCAGTGGTCCAACTTTAACTGTAGATCAAGTTTCTGGTGAGACTCACCGTCGTCACCACGTAACTGCTGACGGTTACTACAAAGGCGTTAAAGTAATTTCTAACTAAGAGATTGCTATATGCTGACCAATCTAACCATAGCGTTAGATATGATGGGGGGCGATTACGGCCCCCGTTCATCTATCCCCGCTGCCGTGCAAGCGGTAAATGCTAATACCAACTTAAGACTCATCTTATGTGGTAATCAGCAAGTTATTCTAAAAGAACTCGAAGCACTCGATTCTGTTTCACACCCTCGTTTAATTATTCGCCATTGTAGCGAAGTCGTCACAAATGCGTGTGAACCTGCTTCAGCGGTTCGTTCTAAAAAAGATTCATCAATGCGAGTTGCCCTCGATTTAGTTAAATCGGGTGAAGCGCAAGCGTGTGTAAGCTCTGGTAATACAGGCGCGTTATTTTTTATGGCGCATTATGTATTAAAGATGCTTCCAGGCGTAAAACGTCCTGCATTAATCTCTGCTGTTCCAACCGAACGTAAAAATCCTGTTTATTTACTTGATTTAGGCGCTAATGTGCATTGTGATGCACAAACCCTTTATCAATTTGGCATTATGGGTTCTGTGGTAGCAGGGCAGGCACTTGGGTGTGATAACCCAAGAGTTAGTTTATTGAATATTGGCTCTGAAGACATCAAAGGGCATGAAGGAATAAAACAAGCTGCACAGTTAATGCAGCAGTGTGAATATCTCAACTACACAGGTTACAGTGAAGGTAGTGATATTTTCAGCGGAAAAGCCGATGTTATTGTGTGCGAAGGGTTTGTTGGTAATGTGGCATTAAAAACCTGTGAAGGTATTGCCAAACTGATCATGCATAAACTCACCAAAGCCTTACACAAACATTTCTTATACAAAAGTTTAGCGTTTTTATTGCGTCCAGTGATAAAAAAACTCTACAAGCGGGTGAACCCCGACCAGTATAACGGCGCAAGTCTGGTAGGATTGCGCGGTATTGTTGTTAAAAGCCATGGCAATGCCTCACCAAAGGCGTTTCATGCTGCTATTGATGAAGCCGCGCGGGAAGTCGAACGCCAACTCCCTGAAAAAATCGCTGCGATTTTTGAGCAAACACATCCAACAACAAAGTAGTGCAGCATATCTAAAACTTGTTATGCTGCCTGCTACAGAATATTTTTTTGTTTAATTATAAGAGCAAAGTATGGCACATAAAATTGCACTCGTATTTCCAGGTCAAGGCTCACAAACTGTGGGCATGTTATCTGAACTATTAGCTGATTCACAAATTGCTAAAGCAACATTCGCTGAAGCATCTGAAGCTCTTGGCTATGATCTAGCTGCACTTGTACTAAATGGTCCAGAAGAAGAATTAAATCAAACCCATCGTACACAACCAGCACTTCTTACTGCTAGTGTTGCTATTTACCGTCAATGGTTAGACGCAAACCCTGATGCCGATGTTGTTATGGCTGGTCACAGTTTAGGCGAGTATTCAGCATTAGTTTGTGCTGGCGTTGTAAGCTTAAGCGAAGCAGTTAAACTAGTAGAAAGTCGTGGTTTATATATGCAAGAAGCAGTACCTGCGGGTGTTGGTTCTATGGCTGCAATCATCGGCTTAGGTGACGACGAAATCAAAGCAGCGTGTGAAGCATCAGCAAATGGTGAAGTTGTTTCACCAGTAAACTACAACTCACCAGGTCAGGTTGTTATCGCTGGCCACAAAGCGGCAGTTGAGCGTGCATCAGAAGCATGTAAAGAAGCAGGTGCTAAACGTGCTTTACCACTTGCAGTAAGCGTACCTTCTCACTGTGAACTAATGAAACCAGCTGCTGAGAAATTAGCTGCTGATTTAGCCGCTTTAACATTTAATACACCTAAGTGTGATGTAATCAACAACGTTGATGTAAAAGCTGAGCAATCAAGTGAAGCAATTAAAGATGCATTAGTACGCCAACTATACAGCCCAGTTCGCTGGACTGAAACTGTACAAGCATTAGTTGCGCAAGGTATCACACAAAGCTATGAGTTTGGCCCAGGTAAAGTATTAACGGGCCTTGCTAAACGAATTGATAAAGCAATGGTATGTGGTGCGGTTAATACGCAAGCTGCTATTGATGAAGCGAAATAAGTAGGAATAGAATGACAAATTTATTTTCTCTTGAGGGCAAGGTTGTCCTAATCACTGGTGCAAGCCGTGGTATTGGTAAAGCGATTGCAAATACGCTAGTTGCACAAGGTGCAAAAGTAGCGGGTACTGCAACAAGCGAATCAGGTGCTGCTAAAATCAGTGAATATCTAGGTGACAACGGTAAAGGTTATGCCCTTAACGTTACAGATCCTGAATCGATTGAGGCGACACTTGCTGCGATCAAGGCTGATTTAGGCGATATCGACGTATTAGTTAACAATGCAGGTATTACTCGCGATAACTTATTAATGCGTATGAAAGACGGTGAGTGGGATGACATCATCGACACGAACCTAAGCTCAATTTTCCGTTTATCAAAGGCTGTTTTACGCCCTATGATGAAAAAGAAAAATGGTCGTATCATTAATATCGGTTCTGTAGTGGGCACTATGGGTAATGCGGGTCAAGCTAACTATGCTGCAGCGAAAGCGGGTGTAATTGGTTTTACTAAGTCATTAGCACGCGAAGTGGCATCACGTGGCATCACAGTGAACGTTGTTGCACCGGGTTTTATCCAAACAGATATGACAGACGAGCTGACTGAAGACCAAAAAGCAGCTACGCTTGCAAATGTACCTGCAGGGCGTTTAGGTCAACCTGAAGAAATCGCTGCTGCGGTATGCTATTTAGCATCTGACGCTGCTGCGTATGTATCAGGCGAAACATTGCACGTAAATGGCGCGATGTACATGGTTTAATGAAAGTTAGCAAAAATTTGCTAGCGAAAGATTATCGAAAATTGTTGAAATTTTTGTGATCTTGCTTTAAACATACTTGAATTCGCTATGAAAATAAGCGATAAATGAACAAATACTATTCGAGAGGTTTGACCAGATAAGTAATTATCAGCAAATCCTTGAATCACAGAATTATGCGGCGTAAACTACGCCGCAATCTGAAAATAACGCATTGGCGTTTTTAATAAAGGAAAGAAGAATGAGCGACATCCAAGAACGCGTAAAGAAAATTATCATTGAGCAACTAGGTGTTAAAGAAGAAGAAGTAAAACATGAAGCTTCTTTCGTTGACGACTTAGGTGCTGATTCACTTGACACTGTAGAACTAGTAATGGCTCTTGAAGAAGAGTTCGACACTGAGATCCCAGACGAAGAAGCTGAAAAGATCACTACAGTTCAAGCTGCAATCGATTACGTTACAGCTCACGCTGAGTAATTTTACGCATTTTGATTTTAAGGGCAGCATTAAGCTGCCCTTAGTCTATCTATAGAATGATACTAATAAATTTGGTATACACCCCACCTAAAATAATTTCCTTATTGGAGGCAACCCGTGGCTAAACGTCGAGTCGTCGTAACTGGCTTAGGAATGTTGACACCGCTAGGTAATGATGTTGAATCTACTTGGCAAGGTTTGTTAAACGGTAAAAGTGGTATTCAAACTATCACGCATTTCGATACCTCAAGTTTCGGCACCAAATTCGCAGGTTTGCTGAATGACTTTGATGCATCAGCTTACATGTCACCGAAAGATGCAAAGAAAATGGATTTGTTTATCCAATATGGCATTGCAGCGGGTGTACAAGCACTACAAGATTCTGGTCTAGAGATCACTGAAGAAAACGCCACTCGTGTTGGTGTAGCAGTGGGTTCTGGCATCGGTGGTTTAACTTTAATTGAAGAAAACCACATCAAACTATTAAATAGCGGCCCGCGTAAGCTTTCTCCGTTTTACGTGCCTTCGACCATTATCAATATGATCTCTGGTCATTTATCGATTATGCACGGTTTACGTGGCCCTAATATTTCAATCGTTACAGCCTGTACTACAGGTCTACATAACATTGGTCATGCTGCGCGTATGATTGCATACGGCGATGCAGATGCAATGGTAGCCGGTGGTGCTGAAAAAGCATCAACACCAATTGGTATGGGTGGCTTTAATGCGGCACGTGCATTATCAACTCGAAACGACGATCCACAAGCAGCATCTCGTCCTTGGGATAAAGACCGTGATGGTTTTGTTCTTGCTGATGGTGCTGGTGTTATCGTACTTGAAGAATATGAGCATGCTAAAGCACGTGGCGCGAAGATCTACGCTGAACTCGTTGGTTTTGGTATGAGTGGCGATGCATATCACATGACATCTCCACCTGAAGACGGTGCAGGCGCAGCTCTAGCGATGGAAAATGCCCTAAACGATGCACAAGTTAATGCAGACCAAGTTGGTTACATTAATGCTCACGGTACATCGACGAATGCAGGCGATAAAGCCGAAACATCCGCTGTTAAAACTATTTTTGGCGATGCAGCGAAAGATGTGATGGTAAGTTCATCTAAATCAATGATGGGTCACTTGTTAGGTGCAGCAGGCTCGGTAGAGTCAATTATTACTATCTTGTCACTTGTTGACCAGAAAGTAAGCCCTACAATCAACCTTGATAACCCAGATGAAGGCTGTGATTTAGACTACGTACCGCACACTGCACGTGACGCTAAATTGGATTACGCACTATGTAATTCATTTGGTTTTGGTGGTACTAATGGCTCGTTGCTATTTAAAAAGGTATAATTCTTTTTAACAACGGACTAAAAAGAAGAGCCCAGTTGTTTAACTGGGCTTTTTTGTATGAGTAAATTAAAACAAACAATAAAAATAGTCACACCAGACACCACAATAAGCACGCAAGATCGTGGCTTAAATTATGGTGACGGCTTTTTTACCACTGCCTCGGTGGTGAATTCTGTCGTTGAGCACTGGGATTTACACAAAGCGCGTTTAGAAGAATGCGCGCAAAGACTATTTTTCCCCGAATTAGATTTAACCGCAATTGAGCGTGAAGTTAACCACGCAATCAGTGATACACAAACCGGTATTTTAAAAATAGTTGTCACCCGTGGTGCAGGTGGGCGTGGTTATGGCTTACCAAACACACCAAGTATCCAAGTGCTGATCAGTACCATGCCTGCAGTTTCACACTATAAAAGTTGGCAACAGCAGGGTGTAAACCTAGCGGTCAGCGACGTGAAACTTGCACATCAACCTTTACTTGCAGGCTTAAAAACCTTGAATCGTTTAGAGCAAGTGCTTATCAAAAAGCAAATGAGCAGCCTTGAATGTGATGACGTTGTTGTACTTGATTATGATAACAATGCGATTGAATGTTCGGCTGCAAATATTTTTGCTATTAAAGATGGTCAAGTTATATCACCTAAGTTAGACCGCTGCGGCATCACTGGGGTTTATCTCAGCGCTTTATGTGATAAGTTAGCCATTGAATTTAAAGCAATCCAACTAGATGAGCTTTTAGCTATGGATGCCGTATTTATGTGTAACAGTTTAATGGGCGTGGTGCCCGTTGCACGAATTGCTGATACACAGTTTGATATTGAATGCAGTAAAGCGCTATTAACGGCGCAGTTTGCCAAGGAGAGTGTGTGATAAAAGTCATTGTTAGCGTGCTGTTATTAGCATTGCTATGTTGTGGTATTGGCTATCAACAACTTCAATCAGCATTAAAAATGCCGTTAAAAGTTGAAAATAGTACTTTATTTAAAGTGGAGCGTGGCACCGGCTTTAATCAACTTTGCCAAGCATGGCAAACAAAGCAGTGGGTTGATAGTTGTTTTAAATTTCAGGTACTCGCTAAATTAGATCCTACGCTTACTGATTTAAAAGCGGGTCTTTATGAGCTGGATACCAGCGCCGTTATTGATAATATTCGTCGTATCAATCAAGGTGCACAAGCGAGCTTTAGCTTCACAATTATTGAAGGTCAGCCACTTCGTGACGTTGTTGCTAATATTCAAAAACAAGCGCATTTAAGCCAAGACTTAGATACAGAAAATTTAGCGACGCAGATAAGTAACACGCAAGAGAATTTAGAAGGCTGGTTGTTCCCTGATACCTATCACTACCACAGCGAAGATAGTGCCAGCGGCTTATTAAAACGCGCATACAACAAAATGCAGCAGGAATTAGACACCGCATGGCAAACTAGAGCGCCAGATTTAGTATTAAGTTCACCGTATGAAGCGTTAATACTGGCTTCTATCATCGAAAAAGAAACGGGTCTTGCTTCTGAGCGACCATTAATTTCTGCGGTATTTACCAATCGTTTAAAAACCAATATGCGCTTACAAACCGATCCAACGGTTATTTATGGTATTGGTGCTGATTTTGATGGCGATATAAAACGAAAAGATTTAACAACCTATACACCGTATAACACGTATAAGATAAAAGGCTTGCCGCCAACACCCATAGCCATGCCTTCGAAAGCAGCGATTTTGGCCGCGGTTAATCCACCTGAGTCTGAATATGTGTATTTTGTTGCGAAAGGGGATGGCAGCCATCAATTTTCGAAAACATTGCAAGAACATAATCGAGCGGTAAAGCAGTACCAATTAAACTAACAACCAGAATTGAGTCATATGACAGCGAAATTTATAGTGATTGAAGGCCTAGAAGGGGCCGGAAAATCAACGGCTATTGCCGTATGCCAAGCTTATTTAGAAAACAAGCAAGTCGATTATATTAATGTACGTGAGCCTGGCGGTACAGCTATGGCTGAAGAGCTGCGTAATATCGTCAAACAGGCTCACCAAGAAACAGTGACCGGTGAAACAGAGCTGTTAATCATGTATGCAGCACGCTCGCAATTGGTTGCTAATGTTATTAATCCGGCACTTGAAAAGGGCACTTGGGTTTTAGGTGATCGCCATGATCTTTCATCACAAGCATATCAAGGTGGTGGTCGTGGTATTGAACAAACTAAACTCTCTTTTTTAGCTAATATGGTGCTAAATGGTTTAAAGCCTGATTTAACTATTTATTTAGACATTGACCCAGCTGTGGGTCTTGCCCGTGCAAAAGGCCGTGGTGAACTTGATCGTATCGAACAAGAAGCATTAGGCTTTTTTGAGCGCACTCGCGAACGCTACCTTGAAATAGCTAAAACTGATAGCAGTATCAAAACAGTGGATGCAAACCAAACAATGCCAGAAGTACATGCGGCAATCACAACCGTGCTTGATAACTTTTTTGCAGGTTTAAATTAATATGCCTTTGCCATGGCTTGAAGGGCTTTATCAGCAACTTGCGCAAAGTTTTGCACAGCAACGCTTTCATCATGCACAGCTATTTAATGGTGATAAAGGTGTTGGCAAGCAACGTTTAGTCGATTCGCTCGCTGATGGGCTACTTTGTGCGTCACCTGTAAACTTAAAAGCCTGTGGCAATTGTAAAAGCTGCCAACTAAATCAAGCGGGTACTCATCCTGATAAACGCGTTGTAAAGGTAGAAGGCCAAACAATAGGCGTTGATGAAATTCGGGAGATCAGTGATTTTATCAACCATTCAGCAGCGCAAAATGGTAACAAAGTAGTGGTGCTTGAGCAGTGTCATAAAATGACCACTGCAGCGGCTAATGCTTTATTAAAAACCCTTGAAGAGCCAAGTTTGCGCCGTTATTTATTGTTAACGTGCGAACAAACAGCATTATTACCTGCAACAATTTTAAGTCGCTGTGCGGTACACGAAATAAAGGTTAACCCAGAATATACAACACAATGGTTAGCATCACTGAACATTGCTAATTATTCATGGTTAGAGTTATTTGCTAGGCAGCCACTGCTTGTTCAGCAGTGGCAAAATGATAACCAACTTGAAGCTATTGATTCACTCTTTAAATTTGCAACTAAGCTAAAAGACAGCCATAATTTCAGTGCGTTAGTCGACATCCTTAATAAAGATCATAGCTTGGTTAATGTATTTGCCTTGTTTTTAACAGAGCATCTTAAAACGCAATTAGTATTAGGAATGGACTTTTTCAATTATCAAAAAGCACAATCTGCTATTTCAGAGTTTCTTTATAACAGTTCGCATGTGCTTGGCTTAAATATGGATCTAGCCATTTCACAATTAGCGTTTACTTTACGTGAAAGTCAAAATTAGGATATATCGTGCAAGAATTATTAGTAGATATCGAAGACTTAGATGAATTATATCGCTGTTACATGCCTTATCTAAAAAATGGTGGTTTGTTTGTTCGCACTAATATGCGCTTTGAAATGGGTCATTCATTGGCTTTAAAAGTCACATTACCAGATGCACTCGAAGATGATGTAGTAACGGGTAAAGTTGCTTGGATCACACCACAAGGTGCACAAAGCTCAAACCCACCAGGTATCGGTGTTAATTTTATCGATGATAAAACCAATTTAAATGCGAAAATCGAAAAACTACTCGGTACTATGTTAAACTCAGGCAATCCGACCTATACCATGTAATAAAAGTAGTACCATGATTGTAGATTCTCATTGTCATTTAGATCGTTTAGATTTTGATAAACTCGACTTAGACTTAGACCAAGTACTCGATAATGCTCGTGCAAAGAAAGTAGAACACTTTTTATGTGTAAGCGTAACTTTAGATCAATTCCCAAGTATGCTGGATAAAATTAAGAACTATCCAGATGTTTCTGCATCATGTGGTGTGCATCCACTCGATCAAAAAGACGCACTCGATAAGCAAAAGCTTATTTCACTTGCAAGCCACGACAAAGTGGTAGCAATTGGTGAAACGGGTCTTGATTACTATTACTCAAAAGACACTCATATTGTTCAGCAAGAGAGCTTCGTCGGTCATATCGACGTTGCCAATGAGCTAAATAAGCCGCTTATTATTCATACACGAGATGCCAGAGAAGACACCATCAACTTAATGCGCGCTCACAATGCCGAGAAGTGTGGTGGTGTATTGCATTGCTTTACAGAAAGCTGGGATATGGCCAAAAAAGCCATTGATATGGGCTTTTATATTTCGATTTCGGGCATTGTTACGTTTAAAAATGCCGTAGAGTTAAAAGACGTTGTAAAGCAAATTCCGCTAGATCGCTTACTAATCGAAACAGATTCACCGTATTTAGCGCCTGTTCCATATCGTGGTAAAACAAATCAACCAGCCTATGTTGAAGATGTGGCTTACTACATCGCTGAGTTAAAAGGACTTACTTTTAACGAGTTAGCTGAAGCAACAACCAACAACTTTTACTCGTTGTTTAATCAGGCTAAAAGGGCGTAATGGTGCACGGCGTATCGAATTTACCTCAGTTAGTAATGGGGCCAATGGTGCGCCGAGCAGATGCAGGGCGAGTGTGCTTTCAATTTGTTACAACTAGGCCTTGCCACTACCGAATTGAGTTTAGCGGAGTTGAAACATACTCGAACTTAGAGTCCATCCAATTAGGGCAACAGCTTTACTTAAATTTCATCAATGTCATGCCTGTCAATGGCCAGTTTGCAGTTGATTCACTGATCTATTATTCGTTACATGATGAAGAAAAAAGCCTTGATTTGTCGTCTTTTTGCTATGAGCGTGCCGAATCTCCTGCATTTGTGATCCCCAATCGACTCGATAGAATTCTGCATGGTTCGTGTCGTAACCCTCATCACCCTGCAAAAGATAGCCTTGTAGCTGCAGATAATTGGCAAAATGTTCAGCGCCAGTCACTTAATGCTGGTGCTGACCTATTATTGTTATCTGGCGACCAAATATATGCGGATGATGTCGCAGGGCCTATGCTGCTCGCGATTGAAAAAGTGATTAGTCTATTTGGTGTGTTTCAAGAGCCAGCGCTTGATTTAGATTTACCAGAAGAGTTTGAGCAGCAACTTTATCAGCGCCATTTACACTTACCTAAAGTACCTTGGCAAAAACGGAGCAAATTTGGTGTTGGTTATTGGCTTAAAAAAGATGAGCCACACTTCTCAAGCTTAAAAGCTGAAAACCACTTAATTCATTTTCAAGAATTTATAGCGCTTTATTTATTAAACTTCAGCGCTGTTACTTGGCAGTTGATTGAGTTTGAATCAATTGAATGCCCAGCATTAGCCCCTAAATACGCTAACCTATTTAAACTTGAAAAGGACGCACTGGTTGGCTTTGCAAATGGCCTTCACAGTGTTGAAAGGTTATTCGCCAATGTGTCGACATTAATGATGTTTGACGATCATGATGTCACCGATGACTGGAACTTAACCGCAGGGTGGGAGCAGGCTATTTATCAGCACCCAGCTAGCCGTCGTATTGTAAATAATGGCCTGATTAGTTATTGGTTAATGCAGGGGATTGGTAATGATGCAGGTGATAACACTTTGTCTTTATTACCTAGTTTTAAACAAAGCCTGCAACAACAGAGCTGGCATTTTAAAGACTTTGATAAGCTAATACTCAATTTTAACCATTGGCATTACGAGCTTAATACCATCCCAAAAGTTGTGGTTCTCGATACCCGAACCCATCGCTGGCGTAATGAGCAAAATTTCAATGAGCCATCAGGCTTACTTGATTGGGAAAGGCTCACTGAATTAGAAGAAAGCTTATTGTCTCACGATAAAGTGATTATCGTATCTCCAGCACCGGTGTTTGGTGTTAAATCGATTGAAGCAATCCAAGCTATTTTTAATTTTTGCGGGCAGCCATTGTTGGTTGATGTTGAAAACTGGATGGCCCATGAAGGTTCTGCTAAAAAACTGCTAGATACTTTTCGCCGTGAAGATACGCCAAAAGAAACCTTGATCCTCTCTGGTGATGTTCATTATTCATTTTGTTTTTCAGTTCAAAAGCGCTTTGGTAAACATAAAAACCGAATTTGGCAGTTGACTGCCAGTGGCATTAAAAATGAGTTCCCACGCAAACTTATTAATGTACTCGATAAACTCGACTCAATTTTATATGCGCCGAAAAGCCCACTTAACTTTTTCACTAAGCGTTGGCAAATGGAAGTTGATAAACACCAAACCATAGGCGAAGGGCAAAAGTATTTGGTCAGTAATGCGGCTATCAGCTTAATTGAGCTCAATGATGGTTTACTAGCTAAATATGAACTTATACACGCTGATAACCAAATAACTGAATTCGATTTAAACGATAATTAATCGAATGCTTTTGAATAAAAAAACGCCCAGAACGAATCCGCATTGTTCTGGGCTTAGGGGGTGGCTCGTGTGAGCCTGCGCTAACTATAAAAAAACACCTTCTAAATTCAGTAGGGAGAAGTAGAAAGTACTTTTAAGTGTAGTTAATCAACAGGAAATTGCACGGTAAATGTACAAATTTTATACTGGTTTAAAATCAGTCTGTTACAGCTTTTTACCTAAATTAGCGCCTTATTTATACAGTCTTTATGCGCAACTTATACCCAAGTTATCAACTGGGCATTTTGGACCAAATCACGAGGTAATGAGTTCTTAATTTTATTCTTTTGCCACTTACCTAGGCCTACCGGACAACCACATAACATTAAAACTACTTCACCATTATCTTGCGTTGGTTTTTCGAGCCTAATATCTTTACCGTTAAAGTAATCGTTTGCTTGGCAAGCAGACATCTCAAAGGTATTTTTATCGCAATCTTGGCCAAAGACAGTGGCAAACTCGTGAGTTAAGCGAACACCGCCTTTGTGGATCACACCAAGTTGAATACCTAAACGTGAGTATTTAATTTTATCTTGCAGTTCATCAAAGCCATCAGGAAACAACCAAAGCTCTTTATCACGTTGCATTAAGGTGCCTTGAAGTGATTTTAGACCGAACTGTTTTTTAATTGTTTGCATAAACGCTTGGCTTTGCTTTTTATAAAATTGAGCAAACGGAAATGCGCCTTTTTTAACTTTTTGATTTGGGTTATCGCTTGATGCTACTTTCTTAAATTTAGCGATGAAGAAACCTTCACTGTCGTAAGTTTGCGGCCAAACATGTAAATAACCTTCACTGGTTGTCGCTTTGTCTGCGCCATCAAACAGGCTGTCGAGCGGTTGTACTTCGATGCAATCAGGGAACTCTGCTAATAGATACTCACACACTTGTTGGTTTTCAAGGGGTGTTAAAGTACAGGTCGAATAGACTAATGTGCCGCCTGGTTTTAAGGCATAAAAGGCACTTTTGATAAGGGCTTTTTGCACAGCAGCAATATCAATATTAGATTCGATTGACCAATTTTTTAGGGCGTCTGCATCTTTACGAACCGTGCCTTCACCTGAACACGGGGCATCTAGCAAAATGCTGTCGAAGCACTCATACATGTAATCCCCGAATATCACACCGTCAAAATGTGATAATGCACAATTACCCACACCCATACGTTTGAGGGTTGCAGCCAATACTTTTAAGCGTGACGATGACAACTCATTGGCCACTAACACGCCACTATTATCCATCATGGCGGCGATTTGTGATGTTTTTGAACCCGGTGCCGATGCCATATCAAGTACTGCATCGCTTTGCTTAACTTCGGCTCTTAGTGCTACCGGCGGTAACATTGAGCTGGCTTCTTGCACATACATAGCACCACTTAAGTGTAAATCGGTATTACCGATTGCAAGGGCGGCTTCTTCGTCGCTTGGGCGTGTTAGCCAGAACCCTTCTTCGCACCATGGAATTGCTGTTAACTCCCATCCTTTTTTGGCACATTGACGCTGAAATTCTGCGACTGACATTTTTAATGTATTTACGCGAACAGATCGTCTTAGTGGGCGGCGACAGGCTGCAATAAAGTCGTCTAATGATAAATGTTCAGGAAGGTAGCTTTTTACATCATCAATAAATGAGTCAGGAATATATGTATTAGCGTCCACTAAATGGCTCTCACATCACGTAATAATAGCTGGATCATACCATTTATAGCGCTATCAGGGGATATTTTTAGCTTTTTAACAGTGAGATTGAAGTGTCGACATATTACTAATATAAATGTTCTTTATAGCCATTATTTTTGATAAATATCAATTTATGTCGACATTTTGCTGGTTTTTTAGTCTGTTTTTCCGATCTCAAGGTTGACAGTTTCAATGATAGGGCGCATAGTGAACGCGCAAATTGTCGACAATCTTAATTTAGTACTTTGATAGACCTATTATGACAGAGCAAAAAGCCAACGATAACTACAACGATATCACGATAACAACAGCATCAGACCAAGTGTTTGTCGACATGCGTCGTGAAATTGTCCAAGGCACCATCGTGCAGGGTAGCAAAATTTCTGAGCCAGAACTTGCTAAACGCTATGGTGTAAGCCGTGCCACCTTACGTGAGGCACTAAATCGTTTAGAGAGCTGTTATTTGGTAGAGCGTAAAGCGAATGTCGGTTGTCGTGTTGTTGCGCTAACCGCCGAGCGTTTAATCGAAGTCTATCAGGTTCGTAGTGCCTTAGAAGGGCTAGCTTGTCGGTTAGCTGCCGACAACATGGAACCTGAAGAAGTACAGGGTTTAAAACAGTTATTGAATCAGCACTTACAAACACAGCGTGTAAAAGAAGGTGAATCATACTACCAAGAAGCGGGCGACCTTGATTTTCATTATCGCATCATTAAAGGGTCGAAAAACGCACACTTAATTCATCTGTTATGTAATGAGTTGTACCAGTTAATTCGTATGTACCGTGTACAAATGGGGATGGTTGGGCCACGTGTATCAAAAGCGTTTGATGAACACTTGGCTATTATTAATGCCATTGAAAACCATGACGGTGAATTAGCCGAAATGCTTATGAAACGCCATATTAGTGCGTCTCAGGCAAATATTCAGACGAAGTTTGACTTACTCGCAGCAAAAAATCAGTAGCGCCGTAGTTAAACAGTCACAATTTAGATTTAAAAAATAGAGTTAGCCAAAGAGCTGAAACCGTTCAAAGATAGGAGTTATCCAATGTCAGCAGGATTAAAATTCAAACAGGCAATCGCCAACAACAAGCCATTGCAAGTGGTTGGCACCGTCAACGCGTACTGCGCAATGATGGCAGAGAAAACAGGCCACCAAGCACTTTACCTCTCAGGTGCGGGTGTTGCTAACGCATCATACGGCATGCCAGATTTAGGTATGACTAGCCTTGATAACGTACTTGAAGATATTCGTCGAATCACCAGCGCTACCGACTTACCGCTTCTTGTTGATGCTGACACAGGTTGGGGCGGTGCTTTTAATATTGCTCGTACCGTTAAAGAAATGACCAAAGCAGGCGCAGCGGGCTTCCATATTGAAGACCAAGTAGCACAAAAACGTTGTGGTCACCGTCCTAATAAAGAAATCGTGTCTAAAGATGAAATGGTTGACCGTATTAAAGCTGCGGTTGATGCCAAAACAGACAGTGATTTTTATATTATGGCGCGTACTGATGCATTCCAAAAAGAAGGCTTAAATGCCGCGATTGACCGCGCAGCAGCGTGTGTTGAAGCTGGTGCAGACGCTATCTTTGCAGAAGCGGTACATGATTTAGCAGATTACCAAGCGTTTGCTAAAGCTTTAAATGTGCCAATTCTTGCGAATATCACTGAATTTGGCCAAACGCCACTTTATACAAAAGAGCAATTGAGCGAAGTGGGTGTTGAAATTGTACTTTATCCACTTAGTGCATTTAGAGCGATGAACAAAGCCGCACTTAATGTGTATTCGTCTATTCTTAGCGAAGGCTCGCAACAAAGCCAAGTAGACAATATGCAAACACGTGCGGAATTATATGAGTTTTTAGATTATCACTCATATGAAAACACACTCGATAACCTTTTCTCAGCTAAAAAATCATAACGACAACATATAAGGAGAACACTCATGGTAGATAAAGCATTAGGCGGCGCAGGTTTACGTGGTCAAGTAGCAGGTGAAACAGCTCTGTGTACAGTAGGTAAGTCAGGTTCAGGTTTAACTTATTGTGGTTATGATATTAGTGAATTAGCAGATAAAGCGCAGTTTGAAGAAGTGTCTTTTTTACTGTCGCGCGGTGAATTACCAACAGAGTCTGAGCTGACTGAATATAAAGCAAAGCTAAAATCACTACGTGGTTTACCAGATGCACTTAAAACAGTGCTTGAAAACATTCCTAAAGACGCGCATCCAATGGATGTAATGCGTACGGGTTGTTCTATGCTAGGTAACCTAGAAATGGAGCAAGACTTCTCTGAAGCTAATGATGCGATTGACCGCATGGTTGCTGTATTCCCAAGCATTATTTGTTACTGGTATCGCTTTAGCCATGACGGCGTTCGTATTGAAACTGAAACAGATGATGATTCGGTAGGTGCACACTTCTTACGTTTATTACATGACGAAGCACCATCAGCACTGTTTGAGCAAGTAATGAATGTGTCTTTAATTCTTTATGCAGAGCATGAGTTTAATGCATCAACATTCACTGCGCGTGTGTGTGCATCAACATTGTCTGATATTCACTCTTGTGTAACGGGTGCGATTGGTAGCTTACGTGGTCCATTACATGGTGGTGCGAACGAAGCGGCTATGGATATGATTGAAGGCTTTACTAGTGCAGACCAAGCTGAAGATGCGCTGATGGGTATGCTTGACCGTAAAGACAAGATCATGGGCTTTGGTCACGCTATTTACCGTGAATCAGATCCACGTAACGTGATCATCAAAAAGTGGTCAGAAAAACTGGCAGCAGAAGTGGGTGATGATGTGCTTTATCCAGTGTCTGTTCGCTGTGAAGAAGTTATGTGGCGTGAAAAGAAATTATTCTGTAATGCTGATTTCTTCCATGCATCTGCGTATCACTTCATGGGTATTCCAACTAAGTTATTCACGCCAATTTTCGTGATGAGCCGTGTAACAGGTTGGACAGCACACGTGAAAGAGCAACGTGCTAATAATCGTATTATTCGCCCAAGTGCAGATTATACGGGCCCAGAAGCGCGCAGCTATACGCCAATTTCTGAGCGTTAATCGTTAATTAAATCAGTGATAGGGGTAGCTTAGCTGCCCCTTTATGAAGGGGCGAAATAAATACAAAAACAATCAGCCCACCATTGTTCACCGTCACCAAGTACAAGTAGAATCATCATGAATACAAATTTTAGAAAACCATTAGCAGGCACCGGCGTCGATTACTTTGATACGCGCGCTGCTGTTGATGCAATTAAACCGGGCAGCTATGCCACACTTCCTTATACATCGCGAGTACTTGCCGAAAACTTAGTTCGTCGTTGTGACCCTGAAATGCTAAATGATGCACTGTCGCAATTGATTGACCGCAAGCGTGATTTAGATTTTCCATGGTTTCCTGCGCGCGTTGTGTGTCACGACATCTTAGGTCAAACAGCGTTAGTTGATTTAGCAGGCCTGCGTGATGCCATAGCTGCAAAAGGCGGCGATCCTGCAAAAGTAAACCCTGTGGTACCGACACAGTTAATTGTTGACCATTCATTAGCGGTTGAACACGCAGGTTTTGAACCTGACGCATTTGAAAAAAATCGTGCTATTGAAGACCGTCGTAACGATGACCGATTCCACTTTATTAATTGGACGAAAACAGCATTTAAAAATATTGATGTGATCCCGCCGGGTAACGGCATAATGCATCAAATCAATTTAGAGAAAATGTCGCCTGTGATCCAAAAACGTGACGGCGTAGCATTCCCAGATACATTAGTTGGTACAGATAGCCACACACCTATGGTCGATGCATTAGGTGTTATTGCAGTCGGTGTAGGTGGTCTTGAAGCTGAAAGCGTGATGCTTGGCCGTGCATCTTACATGCGTTTACCTGATATTGTGGGTGTTGAGCTCAAAGGCAAGCCACAACCGGGTATTACTGCAACCGATATCGTATTAGCGATCACCGAATTTTTACGTAATGAAAGAGTTGTATCGACCTACCTTGAGTTTTATGGCGAAGGTGCCGATGCACTTACATTAGGCGATAGAGCAACTATTTCTAATATGACGCCGGAGTTTGGCGCAACAGCTGCGATGTTCTACATCGATGACAACACGCTTGATTATCTACGTTTAACAGGCCGTGAAGAAGAGCAAGTTCAACTCGTCGAAACTTACGCAAAAGAAACTGGCCTTTGGAGTGATAGCCTTAAAACGGCAGAATATGAGCGTGTGTTAACCTTTGATCTATCATCAGTTGGTCGCAATATTGCGGGCCCTTCAAATCCACATCGCCGTGTTGCAACAAGCGAACTTGATAAAGCGGGTATCACTGGCGTTGTTGAGAATGAAGAAGGCTTAATGCCAGATGGTGCCTGTATCATTGCTGCAATCACAAGTTGTACGAATACTAGTAACCCACGTAACGTTATTGCTGCAGGTTTACTTGCGCGTAATGCTAACGCTAAAGGGTTAACTCGTAAGCCATGGGTTAAAACATCACTGGCACCGGGTTCTAAAGCGGTTAAGTCTTACTTAGAAGAAGCAAATTTATTACCTGAGCTTGAACAACTAGGTTTTGGTATCGTTGCCTTTGCATGTACAACCTGTAACGGCATGAGTGGTGCGCTTGATCCAAAAATTCAGCAAGAAGTGATTGACCGCGACTTATACGCAACCGCTGTACTTTCGGGTAACCGTAACTTCGATGGCCGTATTCACCCTTATGCTAAACAAGCATTCTTAGCTTCACCGCCGCTGGTTGTTGCTTATGCTATCGCCGGTACTATTCGTTTTGATATCGAAAAAGATGTATTAGGGCATGATCAACAAGGTAACGAAATTCGCCTTATGGATTTATGGCCAACAGATGAAGAAATTGATGCAGTGATCAAACAAAGTGTTAAACCTGAACAATTTAAAAAGGTTTACGAGCCAATGTTTGACTTAAGTGTAGATTACGGTGAAGACAACGATCCACTTTACCAATGGCGTCCACAAAGTACTTATATTCGCCGACCTCCTTATTGGGAAGGCGCATTAGCGGGTGAACGCTCTCTGAGTGATATGCGTGCATTAGCTGTGTTGGGCGACAACATCACTACTGATCACTTATCACCTTCGAATGCGATTTTAGCGTCAAGTGCTGCTGGTGAATACCTGGCTAAAATGGGTCTCCCAGAAGAAGATTTTAACTCCTATGCTACTCACCGAGGTGACCATTTAACAGCACAGCGTGCTACATTCGCTAACCCTAAGTTATTGAATGAAATGGTTAAAGAAAATGGTGAAGTGAAGCAAGGTTCATATGCTCGCATTGAACCAGAAGGCAAAGTGACGCGTATGTGGGAAGCTATCGAAACCTACATGCAGCGCAAACAACCGCTTATCATTGTAGCTGGTGCCGATTATGGTCAAGGTTCGTCACGTGACTGGGCTGCAAAAGGTGTTCGCCTAGCTGGTGTTCAAGTGATTGCAGCCGAGGGCTTTGAGCGTATTCACCGCACTAACTTAATTGGTATGGGTGTATTACCGCTTGAGTTTAAAGCAGGCACGACACGAACTACGCTAGGTATTGATGGTAGTGAGAGTTTTAGTGTCAAAGGTGAGCCAACACCAGGTGCAACACTGACATTAGTAATTACTCGTGCCAATGGTGAAACCGTTGAAGTACCAATGACGTGTCGATTAGATACCGCTGAAGAAGTGTCAATTTATTCAGCGGGTGGTGTACTGCAACGTTTCGCGCAAGATTTTTTAGAATCTGAGGAGCACTAAGCGATGGCGTTTAAACCACAAATTAAGGTGCCAGCGACCTATATGCGTGGCGGCACCAGTAAAGGGGTTTTCTTTAACTTAACTGACTTACCTGAGCCTGCCCAAGTGGCAGGTGAGGCGCGCGATAACCTGTTGTTACGTGTGATTGGTAGCCCCGATCCTTACCAAAAACAAACTGATGGTATGGGCGGTGCAACCTCAAGCACCAGTAAGACGGTAATATTATCAAAAAGCGCGAAACCTGATCACGATGTTGATTATTTATTTGGTCAAGTAGCTATTGATAAAGCATTTGTTGATTGGAGTGGTAACTGCGGAAATTTAACTTCTGCAGTCGGAGCCTTTGCTGTGTCGAACGGCCTTGTTGATGCCAGCAAAATTCCAGACAACGGCGTTGTCGAAGTTAAAGTTTGGCAAGTCAATATTAGTAAAACCATTATAGTACATGTGCCAATTACTAACGGCGAAGTGCAAGAAACCGGTGATTTTGAGCTTGATGGCGTGACCTTTCCAGCCGCTGAAGTAAAACTTGAATTTATGGACCCTGCAGATGGCGAAGGGGCCTTATTCCCAACAGGTAACTTAGTCGATGAGCTAGAAGTGCCGGGTATTGGTATGTTGTCTGCAACGATGATCAATGCGGGTATTCCTACAGTTTTCATTAACGCCAGTGAAGTTGGCTACGATGGCACAGAGCTTCAAGAAGCCATAAATGGTGACGCATCGGCACTTGAAAAATTAGAAACAATTCGCGCCTATGGGGCGTTGAAAATGGGGCTAATTTCTCATATTGATGAAGCAAAGGCACGCCAACATACGCCAAAAGTAGCTTGGGTAGCACCTGCTAAAACGTATCACGCATCAAGCGGTAAAGTTGTCAGTGATACAGATATTGATTTAGTGGTACGTGCTATGTCGATGGGTAAATTGCACCATGCTATGATGGGCACGGCTGCGGTAGCAATAGGTACTGCAGCTGCCATACCTGGAACTTTAGTAAATCTTGCGGCAGGCGGTGGTGAGCGACAAGAGGTAAACTTTGGTCATCCTTCTGGCACTTTAAAAGTCGGCGCTGCTGCAACACTTGTTGATGGCAATTGGCAAGTCACTAAAGCAAGTATGAGCCGAAGTGCGCGTGTGTTGATGGAAGGTTGGGTTAGAGTGCCCGAGTAGTACTCAATCGCGTACTGATATAATCAAAATAAAGCGGCGGTTACGCCGCTTTGTCTGATCCGTAGCACTGTTGTTTCATTCTTTCAATATATTCATCAAACTTGCCGCTTTGTTGCATCAGTTCAATTTCATCATTTAAATCTTGTAAAACTTTTTGCCAGTGCGGCGTTGATTTACTAATAGAATAATAAAGCGGTTTGTATTCAAGCTTTGGTTCTAGCGCGACCAGTGATTCTAAAATTTGTCGTTTGCCGCTAATTGATAATTCAGACTTATAAACACTGGCTTTAAGAACTTCAAGGTCCGCCACAATCAGACTTACTCGATTACTTAGTAAAAGATGGATTAACTGGTATTCATTATTTGCGACGATTGTATCGATTTCTTTATTATCAATCATAGCATCGAGTTTTTTGGTATTTTTATAAGAGCGGACTACACCAATAGGTAAATTCTCAACTGATTTTAAATCACCATTGAAAGGGATTTGATTTCCTTTTAACGCCACGAATGATAGATCTCCACCAGGTATTTCATGACTTAAAGCAAGTAAATTGTTGCGAGTTTTACTAAGAAAATTATCTGATACAACATCATCTTCAATGAAGTACTCAGGAAAAAGAATATCAGCGCGACCTAATTCAGCTTCTCTTACGGCACGCGCCCATGGGTAGAAACCAATGTGTATGCCATAACCTTTTTCAAGAAGTGAGCTGACAGTAAATTGATAGAGCCAGCCCTTGTTACACAAGTTTTCGTCAATATAAGGAGGCCAATCTAAAGTGACGAGCTTTAAAACATGTTTGGCACTTAGGTTATAACCGTATCCGCCGTTGAAACGCACCGCTTCTTCAGTGACGATTTCACCATTTTTTTCAAAACTAACAGGTGTTAGACCCGCAAGGGCTTGATATGAGGCGAATAAAAAGAGCACTGTTAATAGTTTCATAAATTGTTTAAGTTTTTGTTATTTATCTAAAGCTTAGCCTTTTGTCGTAAATATACAACCTAGGAACTGTAACAATATCTAACTTATGGAGTACATTTTTCGGTCACAGCTTATAGTTGTAGACTCGAGTGACAAAAAGTTTGCATTTGTATTATGATAACACTTAACGCTTTTGCAACTTAAGGATAACAACAATGATAAAACTAAGTCTCTATATATCACTTCTCACAAGCTCTATGCTTGCTCACGCACAATTACCGCTTAGCGTTACAAGCCCTGATGGACAAATAACTGTAAAACTCGAAAAACAACAAAACCAGCTTGTTTATAGCGTAAATTATGGCAATCAGGTTTTTTTGCAGCAATCAGAGCTTGGTTTAAATACCAACCTAGGTGATTTTTCACAAATCCTCAAATATAAAAGCCATACAACCGCTTCGGTCAATAAAAGCTATAAATTGCATAATGCGAAGGTGAGTGACGTAAATTACACAGCGAATACACTCAAAGCGCAATTTGAAAACCAAGACGGCAGAATACTTGGCGTCGAGTTTAATGTGTCTGATAGCGATGTTGCATTTCGTTATCAGATATCGGGAGCTGAAACAGATACCCGTATCAAGGTGTTAGCTGAATACAGTGCTTTTAACCTACCAGATAATGCAACTACATTTATAAGCCCACAAGCCTTACCTGAAACGGGCTGGATGCAAACAAAACCAAGTTACGAAGAGCCTTACACCTTTAACGAAGCCCTTGGAACACCGTCAGCGAATGGCGTGGGTTATACCTTTCCTGCATTATTTAAAAATAGCGACAAAGGCTGGTTATTAATTTCAGAAACCGGTGTTGATAGCCATTATGTTGGCTCAAAATTAAGCGAAGGCACGAAAGACGGTGTATATCGTATTTCATTTCCTCAGGCCGGTGAAAACAATGGCATTGGTGCAACTTATGCCACTATGGCAATGCCAGCAACCACACCTTGGCGTACCATCACGTTAGGAACAAGTTTAAAACCAATTGTTGAATCAACCGTGGCATTTGATTTGGTTAAACCACTTTATCAAGCAAGTCAAAATTATAAAATGGGTCGATCAACATGGAGCTGGATTGTTTGGCAAGACCCAAGTATCAACTACGATGACCAAATCAAATTTATTGACTTAGCTGCATCATTAAATTTTGAATATGTATTAATCGACAATTGGTGGGATAAAAACATTGGCCGCGAGAGAATGGCTGAATTGGTTAAGTACGCCAATGGGAAGAACGTTGATGTTATTTTGTGGTACAACTCAAATGGCTGGTGGAATGATGCACCACAGACCCCACAAAATAGAATGAACAGTGCACCTGCACGTCGAAATGAAATGGCGTGGCTGCAAAGCATTGGTGTAAAAGGGCTGAAAGTAGACTTTTTTGGTGGTGATAAACAAGAAACCATTAAACTGTATGAAGATATTCTTACAGATGCAAATCAGTATGGTTTAGTAATCACCTTTCATGGCAGCACCATCCCGCGTGGCTGGGAAAGAATGTATCCTAACTTCGTTACTTCTGAAGCGGTACTGGCATCGGAGAACCTTGTTTTTCATCAAAATTCGTTAGATTTACATGCCTATAACGCGACTATTTTACCATTCACTCGTAATGCTATTGGCGCTATGGATTTTGCCCCTGTGTTTTTAAACAAACGCTTATCGCAAGATCAAACAGTCGGCACTATTCGTAAAACCACAGATACATTTGAACTGGCAACAGGTGTGCTTTATCAATCACCAGTGCAACATTTTGGGCTGACGCCAAATAACCTTGCAGAGCAACCCCAATTTGTTATTGATACTTTAAAGGCGATGCCAACGGTATGGGATGAAACACGTTATATTGCAGGTCAACCGGGTCAAGATGTAACGATCGCAAGGCGTCATCAACAAACATGGTGGGTAGCAGCCTTGAATGGTGAAAATAAAACCAAAAAATTCGATATCGATTTACCTATGTTAGCGGGTAAAAAAATCACCCTGTTGTTTGATAAAAAAGATGGCAGCGCTGGTACTATGCAAGTCACAGTAAGTAACAGTGGCAAGTTAACCTTAAACTTATTAGCTCAAGGTGGCGCACTGATTATTGGTCGCCAACTGTGAGTTTATAGGCGACGAATAAAAGCCAAGTATAAAAAAGCGAGCAGATTGCTCGCTTTTTTGTGGCTATAGTTGCCTTGATAATTTGGGCGTGCTAAATTGCGCCGTGTGTGGTGATGTGCTACACCGCTTTGAGGACGACCTTAAAGTTGAAATTAAATTCGGGGACGACCCCATAAAGAGGTCGACCATGAATTGGATCCTACTTATTGCTGCTGGCTTACTTGAAGTCGCTTGGGCTTATGGCTTAAAACAATCAGACGGTTTTACAAAACCCCTCATTTCATTCTTTACAATCTTAACCATGGCTGCCAGCTTTTATTGCTTAAGTGTGGCGCTCAAATCATTACCACTTAGTTTGGCTTATGCGGTTTGGGTTGGTATCGGCGTTATTGGCTCAGCAATAATAGGCATGACACTATTAGCTGAAGGCGTGAGTCTATTAAAAATAGCCAGCTTGCTACTGATCGCCCTTGGCATTATTGGTTTGAAACTCGCCAATTAATAAATTTTTTACTGCTCCTACTCAGTTTCATAACGTTAATTCAGGGTATGAGACTGAGAGCAAACGATTGAAGCAGTAGTGCGTTAAACAACTGAACTACATATTTTAAATTTGGAAAATTAAGAATTGGTACGACCGACTGGATTCGAACCACCGAATTTGGCGTGGGTCATAGAGAGCGGTAGTGTTCTAACCAACTGAGCTACAGATATTTTAAATTTGGAAAATTAAGTATTGGTACGACCGAGTGGATTCGAACCACCGATTTTGGCGTGGGTCATAGAGAGCGGTAGTGCTCTAACCAACTGAGCTAGAGATGTTTTAAATTTGGAACATTAAGAATTGGTACGACCGAGTGGATTCGAACTATTGACCTTTGGACCGAGCCGATAAGAGTGGTAGTGCTCTAACCAACTGAGTTTCAACTGTATAATATTGATTTTAGGATAATAAAATTATGAGGAATTTGAATAAATTGGTACGACCGAGTGGATTCGAACCACCGACCTCTACCATGTCAAGGTAGCGCTCTAACCAACTGAGCTACGGTCGTACTGAGATGTTAAAATCAAGATTGGTACAACCGAGTGGATTCGAACCACCGACCTTTGGACCGGGCCATTAAGAGTGGTAGTGCTCTTTCCTTTGGTTATACCTAAATCATGGTACAACCGAGTGGATTCGAACCACCGACCCCTACCATGTCAAGGTAGTGCTCTAACCAACTGAGCTACGGTTGTATTTTGATTTAAAACTGTTGTTAGCATGGCTAAACAACGGAGGCTAATATATAGCGACTGGTTGTGTGAATCAAGCAGCTTTAG
Organism: Pseudoalteromonas sp. BZK2; assembly: GCF_014349195.1. Classification (NCBI taxonomy): domain Bacteria; kingdom Pseudomonadati; phylum Pseudomonadota; class Gammaproteobacteria; order Alteromonadales; family Pseudoalteromonadaceae; genus Pseudoalteromonas; species Pseudoalteromonas sp. BZK2. Next base: position 46,508 of record NZ_JACSOG010000026.1, read on the forward strand.
CTATTTTTGTGCTAAGTGCTGGTTTTTTATTCATAACGGACTAATTTCGCACGTTCTGTAAAAACCTTGCCACCAAGCAACATGCCTTTTCGCAGAGTGCTTAAGACTTTGTAAAATTGCGTCATTACTGTCGTTATCTACAAACTGGGCCAATTCTGTGTCACGCCATATTTGCTGGTAAAGAGGTTGTAGAGTTTCTAATCGACCCACTAAGAATGATTGATAAGGCTGTAGTTGCTCTAAATAAAACTTTTTAAACACATTACTCAACGTTTGCGCTTTTTGTTTATTCTTGTTTGCAGGGCAGAGATCATCTTTTGAATACTTCATGAGCAGCGCTGTTAATTGTTGATTGTAATGTGTTTGCACACGAGCCGCAGAAATGAGTAGCTTGTTGTATTTAAAACGATTTAATACTTCGAGTTGGTTGATGATTTGCTCTGGCTCTATAGCGTTTATTTTGCCGGTATTAATTTGATTGTTTAACTTAGCAATTTGCTCCATCGCGCTCACGGTTTCGCTAAAACCTGCGGTGTTTTCATCAATGTGTGTCGAGCTTAGCTGCCAGCTTTGCTTAAACTCGCTTTCGTTGAGCAGCATAGCTCTAAAGTAGTTAGCAAGGTTTGCTTGTTTTTGTATTGCGGTGAGTTTTATTTTTTCAAATAATTCATCTCGTTCATCAAAGCTTTCTAAGCACTCATTTGCGCTTTGAATAAACTTAATTTGATAACTAAGAACATTAGCAGGCGTTGCTGTTTTGCCAAGCTGGTTATTATGTTCAGCAATAAGAGTTGCGAGTTTACATTGACGTAACTGGGCAAGTTCAAGCATGCCAATGGTTGCTTTAACTTCAGTATTTTCAGAAAAGTGGTTAACAGTGAGTGTACTTGGTTTAGAGAGTTTAAAACTTTCGGTTTTAAGTACGTTTTCTAATCTTTGCGCGTAGGTGTGATTTACATCACCGGAGGAGGGCGTGCAGGCAATAAGTGCCACACACGCTGTTGCGATGATAGAGTTTAAAAGGCTATTGGTTTTGCAAAAAAGGTGCATGTTTAAATCGCCTATGAACAGTGAACATCAACATAATTGCTGCGGCACTTAACCCCACAATAATGCCTATCCAAAAGCCATGAGGGCCCAGTGCTGGAACAATTAAATCTGTACGAGCAAGTACGAAGCCAAGCGCAAAGCCGATCAACCAATAGGATACAAAGGTGATATAACCAATCGGTGCCGTGTATTTTAATCCCCGTAAAATACCATTGGCAGAAACTTGCAGGGCATCTGGTAACTGGTAGATACAAGCAAGTACCATGATTGAAGAAGCAAGAGCTAATACTTCAGGGTTGTCAGAATACAATTGGCTTATAATATCTCGAGCAAAAAAGGTCACACTTGCCAGTAAAAAAGCAATAATTGCCGCGAGAATATAACTCGTTTTAACGGCATTTTTTAACTGCTGATAGTGTTGTTGGCCAAACAAATTGCCTATTCGAATGCTAATGGCAATTGAGAGGCTTAACGGCATCATAAACAGTAATGTCGTCACACTGGCTGCAATTTGGTGACCGGCAACAGCAACTGCACCTAAGTGTGCTATAAACAAAGGAATACAAGCAAATAGCGTTACTTCAAAAAAAGTAGCTAATGAAATTGGAATACCTACTTTGGTGATAGTCCACAAAGTAGCGGGCTTTGGCGCTTCGAAATTGGCTAGCAATGCTTTGGCATCAATCTTTTTATTAAAGTGGCAATAAATAACCTGAGTTAACGCCATTGCTGTAAATACCAGCGCCGTGGCAATACCACAGCCCGCGCCACCGTAGGCTTGAAAACCTAATTTACCATGTATAAATACGTAGTTGGCCGGAATATTAACTGCTAAGCCAATTAAACTAATGTAAAAAGCAGGTTTGGTCATTCCCATACCTTCAGTGATATTGCGGTACACACTGAAAAGTAAAAAACCAAAAATACCCCATTTAACAAAATGAATGTATTGCTCAGCTAAGTGGGTAATAGACTGTGAAGTATCTAATTGACTAAGCACAGTATCAGCAAGGCTTGCCAGCCCTAAACCGATTATGGCAAGTACTAACGCCAGATACAGGCCCTGTTGAAAATAATGACTAATACCTTGTTTATCGTTTGAACCAGCAAACTGCGCAATGATACCGGTTAACGCCAATAATATGCCTTGCAACGCAAGCATTAACGGATTCCAAATACCTGTTGCAATAGAAAGTGCCGCCAAATCTGTTGCACTCACTTGGCCTGCCATCACGGTATCAACAACCGTCATTAAAATAAGGGTTACCTGTGCCAAAAAAACAGGAATGGCTAACGAAATTAACCTTTTGGCTTCCCAACTACAAAAAGACATAAATTACACGACTAAATAAACAGACAGCCATTGTAATCTATTCATAGATCAATAAAAATCGCAGTTATCTATTTAATGAAGAAAAGAGAAAGCGATGTTCACTGGAATTGTGCAAACGCAAGCCGTTGTGGTTGATGCTACTAACCAAGTCGGTGTACTAAGGCTAGCTTTACAAGTAGAGCAGCAATATGCTGAAAACCTGAATATCGGCGCAAGCATAGCCATTAATGGTTGTTGTTTAACCGTGGTGAAGTTTGCATCAGACACGAAAGGCTGCTGTGTAATAAATTTTGATGTGATTGATGAAACATTGAAGTTAACCAACCTTGGTATGCTTGCTGTCAATGATACGGTGAATTTTGAACGTTCAGTGACTTTTGGTACTGAACTAGGTGGGCATATCGTGTCTGGTCACATTCATTGTATGGCAGAGATACTTTCAATTAACCATCATCAAGATAACTGTAAAATGCAATTAGCATTAGCAAAAGAGTGGCAAAAATACGTGCTGTACAAAGGGTTTGTCAGCGTTAACGGGGCAAGCCTCACTGTAGGTGAAGTTGATGAGCAGGGCTTTTGGCTACACCTGATCCCAGAAACACTCTCAATTACCAATCTCGATAACTACCATGAGGGTGATAAGTTAAATATCGAAGTTGATCAACAAACTTATACCATTATCAACACGGTCGAAAATTATCTCTCGCAACAAGCAAAATAAATACAATAAACGAGCTAGATAAGTATAAAAACGAGCAAATTAAAAAATTTGCTCGTCGTCACTATCGACATGTAATTCGAGTTTGTTGTGTGCGTAATCGATATGCATATTCAAATGAATGGGATTGCAACATGCTGCGCAATCTTCATAGTAATCTTGGTCACCGTCGCTTGCATCAAGTGCAACATGAATGTGGTGGCCACAGTGAGGGCATGAAATCCGTTGTGTGTATTGGTCTTTCATCAGCTTTTACCTTAATCAGGCATGCCTGAGTTCGTTAAATTGCAATCTTCATTAAACCCTAACTCATCAAAAATGAATCTAGATTTAATTAGATTGATATAACTCACTAACCGAATAGATGTAAGCGTAGTGCTACCAATTCGGTTAGCATCTTTATTAATACGCTTTATAAGCTAAATATAGCTGTGTTTAGCTGTTTGTGACATTCCTTTTACAGTGATTTTTAGCTTATTTCAGGAGCTGATCAATTTGTTGTTTTGCTTCAGTAAGATAGTGCCCTGCAAAGATATTGGCATTATTGAGCATAGGGTATAGTTGGTAGATGGCTCTACGTTGCTCGTAGCCTACCTGCAATGGGTAGATATCGTTATAGGCGTCATAAAAGCTATCGGGAAGTGGTGCATAAAGCTCACTCATTGCGATATCGCATTCTCGATCACCATAATAACAAGCAGGGTCAAACACACTGGGCACATTATTATAAAAGCCCATATTTCGACGCCAAAAGTCACCGTGTAATAACGAAGGCTCTACAATATGGCTATGCAGTGCGTCTTTAACAAAAGCGATGAAGGTGTCTTGATTAACAAGCTCAATGCCTTTTTCTTGTAATAACTGTAATTGCCAACCAATGCGTTCTTCAGCAAAAAATACATCCCATTTTTTGTGCCAACGATTTGGTTGTAGAGTAGGGCCAAGGAAGTTGTCGTTATCTAAGCCGAACATGGCTTGGGTATGCTTTTGGTGTAAATGAGCAAGGTGTTCTCCCATTTCATGCCAATGGGTATGGGGCTGTTTATCAAGTTCTAACCATTCAAGCACGATAAATGAAAACTCAATATTGCAACCTGTGGTGATGCAATCTGGGATCATAAATAAGCTTTCTTGAGTTAACAGCTCTAGATTAAAGGCTTCGCACTCTAAGCGCTCCAGATCACTTAAGTGAGCGACTTTCACAAAGAAGTGGTGTAAATCATCGCCAATTTGGAAGTATTTATCGTTATTGGGTGATTGTAATTGGCGCTTAAAGGTATGCTTAAAATCAAAATGCATCGCTTGGCTAATCTGTTCATTCACCGAATTCCACATAATTTTGTTCACCTTTTAACCATATAATTAAACTATGGCAAAAAGACGATGAATTAACAAACCCATAGCGTTAATATTGTTAAAGTTTATCGAAGTATTTATGAGGGGTCAGATGAATAAAAGTCTCATTACTAACTTAGTGGCACTTGCCTTAGTATTAGTCGGATTTTTATTTGAACAAGCAATTGTGCTTTCTGTTGGTTTATTTGCGTTATCGGGCGCAGTAACAAACTGGCTTGCTATTCACATGCTATTCGAAAAAGTACCATTTTTATACGGCTCTGGTGTTATAACATTAAAGTTTGCGTCTTTTAAGGTGGCGATTCGTAACTTGGTAATGACCGAGTTCTTCGCTGAAGAAAAAATCGATCAGGTCATGGCGCTCGCTAAACCAAATATTGAATTAGAGCCTGTGATCAGTGAAGTTAATTTAAGTCCGGCTTATGACTCTTTAATTGAGGTTATTGAAAACTCTCAATTTGGTGGCATGCTGTCGATGTTTGGTGGCCGTGATGCGCTCGAGCCAATGCGCGAACCTTTCATTGAAAAAATGAAAGCGGCGGTTATTGATATTTCGAAGAGCGACGAATTTAAAACCATTCTTGATGAAAAGCTATTTGCAAAATCTCACCTTGGTGGCTCATTACACAGTACAGTTAAGCGTTTAGTTGATGAACGATTGAATGAGCTTACACCAACCATGGTAAAAGATATTATTCAAACCATGATCAAAGAACATTTAGGTTGGTTAGTAATTTGGGGTGGGGTGTTTGGCGGCTTATTTGGCCTGATAGCTGCGCTAGTCTAATGAAGAAGGAATTTGTAGCAGGCCTTCAAAGACCTGCTACTGTGTATTCATCATTATTTTGAGCCTGCAATTACAATCACAGTGTCATCAGATACGTTAGCGATATCTTGAATACTGGTTTTTGTTGCTATGTCAAAATTTAAGTATTTCGCAGAGTTATGCAACCCATAAGTGCTAACAAACTTATTAGTTGGCATATCATTGCAAAATAGTTTTTCTGTCATTACTCGTTTACTTAAGCGTAAATCGCGCATAGTTCCGATTACATTGAGTGGCTTATTTGATGCAATAGCCATACACGCTTGAGTGCCAACTGAGTTATCTGCTGCGACAAATTGGGCTGCACTTGCATCAGTTGCTGCTAGTGAAGAACCTAAAATTATTGCTGTACCTAGTGCTGTAGTTAACGTATTCATCTTTCTCTCCAGTTGTTGTCTATAACGTAACATTTGTGCGACCTGGCTATTATGGATACTGCACACTTCCTGTTTGCTGGGCACATTTAAAGTATTACGCTAAACAAAAACAATTGCTGTTAATGAAAATCGACAAGATGTAAGTAAGTATGTAGATGTGAACAAACAAAACTAACCGTTTGATAAGTGCTATTTTAAAGTGTGAATGTTGACACAATTAGCCTTAAAATTTTTTAATTAATTTTTAAAAATCCTGTATTAGCTCGTATTTAAGACTTGATATTTACGTGGCTGTTACATTTAAGTATTAACTCTAGCTTTTCTTTAAAAGGCTAATCAGAGTATAAGGAGCATCAGTGACCACAAAATTAGCAGGCTATTATCAACAAGCCTATGCATCTGAATCAAAACACTTTAATCAATGTTTTTATTGTGGTTGTGAAGCAACTGAGCGAGATTTTTGTCCGCCACTGCATATGCTGCAAAGCATTATAGATTTAGGCGAAGAGGCCGAATTTATATCAATTCCAGCATGTTATGAGTGCTTTGCATTACTGCATAACGAACGAGTGCTAACTATTGATGGGCGAGTGACAAAGCTAAAAAAGAAACTTTCTGCAAAATATGCAAAAGCGCTGAGAATTTATCACATGTGGCATGAAAGTGAACTTCACGATATGAGTGATGAGTTTGTGCACAGTATTAAAGCAGGCATGAAGTTAGGTGCAGAGGCGGCAGAGCGATTAGCATTTCAAGGTTATAGTTATGCAACTGAAGATGCCAGTGTCACTATTCGCGAGAAACGTGCCGAATTTGATGTGCAAGGCAAAGTCTTTTATGACTTTAAAGACGCGCTTAATTACTGCATTAATGATTTACAAGTCGACAGAACAGAATTCTATAAGCTGGTGGTCGAAGATTATAATGGTGATTTTAACCGTGCATTGAGTCAATACCGCCATCGACACGAAAAAATAACCGCAGCTAACGATGCAGATTCACTGATTAAAAGTTTTGCCAAGCAGCACAAGCAAAACTCAGACTTTGTAACTCGAACTGTGAAACATTTTATCAACAAAGATCCGAGCTTGACGACCGAAGGTGCGTTAGAGCAGTTATATAACAACTACATAAAGAAATAGTGCTCTGTGAGGCTGGTTGTTCGTCTTGAATATTGGTGACTGGCCTCGTTTACTCGCATTAGAATTAACAATTAGTTAAAGTAATTAAATAATAAAAAAGAGGAACGTAAGAATGCAAAAATTTGCACCATCCTTGTTGGTTATGGCGCTTGGTGTCGCGTTAGCGGGTTGTCAAGACAATGGCCCACAAGATCCAAAAGTCTCAATTAACAAAAACCCATACCCAAGCACTTATCAGCCACTTGCATCACAAAGTACGTTAATCACTAATGCCACTGTTTTAACCGGCACAGGTGAGCGTTTAGATAACGCAGATGTATTCTTTGTTGATGGCAAAGTACAACAAGTAGGTAAAGACCTTTCTGTACAAGCTGATAAAACAATTGATGCAGAAGGTAAATGGGTAACACCGGGTATTATTGACGTGCATTCACATTTAGGTGCATACCCAACTCCATCAGTGGCATCTCACCAAGATGGTAATGAAATGACCAGCCCTGTGACTGCAGAAGTATGGGTTGAGCATTCAGTATGGCCACAAGATCCTGGCTTTAACCGTGCTCGTGAAGGCGGTATTACGTCATTACAAATTCTACCTGGTTCAGCAAACTTAATTGGTGGCCGCGGTGTAACGCTTAAAAACATTCCCTCGCACACGATGCAAGGTATGAAGTTTCCTGAAGCACCATATGGTTTAAAAATGGCATGTGGTGAAAACCCGAAACGTGTTTATGGCCGCAAAGGTGTTTTACCATCAACGCGTATGGGTAACATGGCGGGCTATCGCACAGCGTGGATTGAAGCGACTGAGTACAAACGTGAATGGGATAAGTACGAAAGTGATTATGCCGCAGGTAAAAACCCTGCAGCACCTCACCGCGACATTAAGCTAGATACGCTAGCTGGCGTGTTAGAAGGTGACATATTAATCCATAACCACTGTTATAAAGCAGAAGAAATGGCCATGATGATCGACCTTGGTAAAGAGTTTGGTTATCACTCAGGCACTTTCCATCACGGTGTTGAAGCATACAAAATTGCTGACTTACTGGCTGAAAACGGTAACTGTGCGGCACTTTGGCCAGATTGGTGGGGCTTTAAAATGGAAGCCTACGACATGGTTCAAGAGAACGTAGCAATTGTAGATGCTGTTAAAAATTCATGTGCCGTTGTTCACTCTGATTCTGATACAACGATTCAACGCTTAAATCAAGAAGCCGGTAAAGTGATGTATCGCGCGAATGATGTGGGTTACGACATCTCTGAGCAACACGCAATTAAGTGGATCACTTCAAACGCGGCTAAATCACTGGGGATTGATGATAAAACAGGTTCACTTGAAGCAGGTAAGCAAGCTGATGTGGTTATTTGGAACCAAAACCCATTCAGTGTTTATGCGAAAGCTGAACAAGTATTTATCGATGGTGCCAAAGTTTATGATCGTAACGATGATAAATACCAAGCACAAAGTGATTTCATGCTAGGTCAAAAATAGGAGTAACATTGATGACAAAATTAACTAAATCATTAAAGCTGTCACTTGTTGCTGCTGGCTTATTTTCTGCGACAGCAAGTGCTGCATCAGTAGCGATTGTAAATGCAACACTACACACTTCAACAGAGCAAGGCGTACTTGAAGGCGCAAGCGTTGTTATTGAAGATGGCAAAATTGTTGCTATTAACCCAGCGACTGTCAACGCGGATACAACCATTGATGCAAAAGGCCAAATCGTGACTGCAGGCTTTATTGGTACTATGAACCAATTAGGCTTAGTAGAAGTGGGTGCTGTTGCAGGGTCGCGTGATGGTGGTGATGACAAAGCGGGCATTGATTTTGATCCAAGCCTTGCATTCAACCCACGCAGTAGCTTAATTCCTTATGCACGCAAAGGCGGTATTACTCAAGACGTGATTGTACCAAACGGCGGTGACAGTATCTTTGCGGGTCTTGCATCTGTAGTTGATCTATCAGGTAGCTTTGAAAGCATAAATAAAAAGCAAGTTGCACTTGTTGTTCACCTAGGCGAAAAGAGTAAAGGCTCACGTGCTATGTCGATGAAAACACTTATCGACAAGCTTGAAGGCGAAAAGTCAGCTAAAAAAGATGACAAAAAAGAGCCATCAACAGAGCAAAAAGTTTTAGCAGCTGTGCTTGCTGGTGATATGCCACTTATTGCCAGTGTTCAACGCGCATCTGACATCTATGAACTTGTTAAGTTAAAAGAAAGCTATGGCATCAATTTAGTGATTCATGGCGGTGATGATGCTGTTGTGGTTGCGGATGCTCTAGCTAAAGCGGATGTACCTGTAATCATCAGCTCTATGGCTAACTTACCGGGTAGCTTTGACTCTATGCATGCAAATCTTGCTAACGCAGGTAAGCTTGAAAAAGCGGGTGTAAAAGTCATTATTGGTGTTGCTGGTGACTCAAGCCACAATGTATACCAATTACGTTTTGATGCAGGTAATGCTGTGTCATACGGTATGAGCCAACAAGGTGCACTTAGCGCAGTTACCAGCAATATTGCTGATGTTTTTGGTTTAAACTCAGGCGCAATTGCCAAAGGTAAACGTGCAAACCTAGTTATGTGGTCTGCTGATCCATTTGAGCTTAACTCACACGTAAGCAAAATGTGGATCAACGGTGAAGAGGTTTCAACCGAAGCGCGTCAAGACAAACTACGCGACCGTTATACAACTGATTCAGCGATGCCACGCGCTTATACTAAATAAGTGCTCAACATATAAAAAGGCCGCAAATTTGCGGCCTTTTTTTAATACATATTTTCAAACTAAAAGCTAAAAAATTAGATTGCTTAGTTTATAAAGGCTAAGGCCAAATATAAGCAGTATTACTGGCACAATTACAAGGTTAAGTAAAAGCGAATTAGTGTATCCTTTCATCACCGATTTTTGATTCACTAACCAAACAAGGTAACAGGTAACAATTGGAAGTAATAATCCATTGGCAGCTTGCGCAAAGATGATAACCGCAACCGGATCAAGCCCAAGCGATGCGACCAGTGCACCGAAAACAAGGATAGTGATAGCAACCAGTTTAAAACGTGTATCACTCATTTGTGTTGACCAACCAAGCATGCCGCAAACAGCGTAAGCACCCGCAAGCGGTGCAGTTATTGCGCTAGTAAGCCCGGCCGCACATAAACCGATAGCAAAGAAATAATGAGCCATACCACCTAGAAGGGGCTCAAGTTGCACAGCCATATTGGCCGCTGAAATTTTACCTGCATCGGTACCATAAAATGCCACAGAGGCTGTTGATAAGATAGCTAACGTGATTATGCCACCTAAAGTTATCGAAATACCGGTATCAAGGTTTGTTTCTTTGATTACTTTGTCGATATTTTTTGAACTATCGTGTTTTTCTGCAAGTACCCCAGAGTGTAAAAACAGGTTGTAGGGCACAATGGTTGTACCTATCAAGGCAAGTACCGTGGTAATTGAATTATCAGGTAAGCTAGGTATAAATCCTTTTAGCACTTCACCAAGTGGCGGAGCCGCCATCACCAGCGTTGAAATAAACACTAAACTCATCAAGACTACTAAAACAATTAACGCCCCCTCAATGACTTTATGTTTGCCAGTGTACAAGAGCACTGCACTTAAAATTGCAATAAGGGGAGTCCAGAGTAGTGGACTCACTGAAGGGAGTATTTCTTGCAGTCCTAAACTGGCACCAGTCAGATTGCCTGCTTCATAAGCTGCACTGCCAATACCAATTGCACTGATCACTAATATGGCAGCCAGGGCTTTAAAAATCGGTGTTTGAATGGTGGTTCTGAGTGCAGATGCTAAATCTAGCCCTGTCGCCACACCTAGACGAGCAGCCATTGATTGCAACAAAATAGTTGCTACAACTGAGAACAATAACGTCCAAATAAGAGCAAAGCCAAAATTAGCACCTGCAACACTTGCCGTGGTGATGGTACCTGGTCCAATAAAAGCTGCGGTGACTAGCAGTCCGGGCCCTAAACGCATAATAAAACCTTTTATTATTATTTTTATACATTAACTATTAGCAAAGCAGCTAATGTTATAGAAAACAGACCATATAGAGTATAGACAGACTTAGTATGGGTAAAGTAAAACAGGTGAATCGCTTAAAGTTAGCGAGTTGAACTTAGACCAATCCACACTGTAATTTTTATATACAGTACGTAGTAATGGCAGAGTACGCATAACGAAATAAAAGTAAATACACCTAAAATCAATGGTTTGCTTTGATTTTTGGCTTGGTAGGTATCTTGCAAAGTGTAAGTCTATATGCTTTTAACTAAAGGAAATGAAAATGCCTGAACTTACTCTTTCAGCATATGCGGCCGTGTATGTTTACCTGATTATGCTGACAATTCAGTGGTTGGTTGCCGCTGTCACTAAAGCCAAACAGCCCAATGCGGTGCCTGGTAAACTCGATAATTCATTAAGCCACGATAGCTTTGTATTTCGTTCACATCGCACATTTATGAATACCTTAGAAAATAGCCCGTTATTTTTAGGTAGCGTATTTCTTGGGTTCTTTTTAAACTTGAACAGTAGTGCGTTTGCACTGTGTATTTGGTTGTATGTGATAGCCAGGATCATTCATATGCTGCTGTATTATGGTGTAGCAACTGAGAAGAATCCAAGCCCACGCAGCTATTTCTTTTTAATCGCTGCTTTGGCAAATAGTGTGATGCTTGTTTTAATTGGTTTACGTTTGATTTAAACAGCATTGCTAACATATATAAAAGGCATTGAATGAATGCTCATACAATGCCTTTTTTAATACTGAAAACCTAGCTACTCAACGCCAATAAAGCCACCTGTTTGGTGTGACCATAGGGCAGCATAGATACCATCTTGGGCAATTAGTTGCTCGTGAGAGCCTTGTTCAACCACGCCACCTTCATCAAGCACAATGAGTCTATCCATTTGCGCAATAGTTGATAGGCGGTGCGCAATGGCAATAACTGTTTTGCCGGTCATTAAATCGTCTAGGCTAGTTTGAATTGCGGCTTCTACTTCAGAATCAAGGGCACTGGTTGCCTCATCTAAGATTAGAATTGGTGCATCTTTTAGAAGGACTCGTGCAATAGCAATACGTTGACGTTGACCACCAGAAAGCTTCACACCGCGTTCACCAACTTGTGCGGCAAAGCCTTTATTGCCTTTGCTGTCTTCTAAGTCTTCGATGAACTCAATTGCTTCTGCTTGCTTTGCGGCCGCAAGCATTTCATCTTCAGTAGCATCGGGTCTGCCATAAAGAATGTTATCTTTTACTGAGCGGTGTAACAGCGAGGTATCTTGCGTCACCATCGCAATGTGCTTACGTAAGCTTTCTTGGCTTACCTCAGCGATGTTTTGACCATCGATAGAAATCGTACCTGAGTCAACATCATAAAAGCGCAGTAACAAATTCACTAAGGTAGATTTACCTGCACCAGAGCGACCTACTAAACCTATTTTCTCACCCGGTTTAATATCTAAATTTAAGCCATTGATAACAGGGCCGCGGAGGGTCTCGTTGGCAGCTTTACCATAGTTAAATTGCACATTCTCAAAGCTTATCGACCCTTCATTAACAGTAAGAGTGCTTGCGTTTTCTTTATCATCCACTTCAATCGGCGTTGATAGGGTTTTCATACCATCAGCAACAGTACCAATGTTTTCAAATAGGCTACTGATCTCCCACATGATCCACTGTGCCATACCGTTTAGTCTCAGTGATAAACTCACCGCAATGGCGATAGCTCCAACACTGATGGCGCTAATTGACCATAGATATAAAGAGAGGGCAGCAATACTAAATACCAATAAGTAATTTAGCGTGTTGATAGAGAAGTTTAGGCTAGTAACTAAGCGCATTTGCTTATATACCGGTTGTAAAAACACATCCATACTATCTTTTGCATATTGTTCTTCTCGCTGTGTGTACGAGAACAATTTGATAGTAGAAATGTTAGTGTAGCTATCAACTACACGTCCGGTCATTTCTGAGCGCGCATCAGCCTGCGAGCTGGCTACTTTCTTGAGCTTTGGTACAAAATACATTTGAATAGCGGCATAAAGAACTAACCAAATTAATAATGGCAACATTAAACGCCAGTCAGATTCTGCGACCAAAAATACCATGGCGCCAAAGTAGACCACGATATACATTAGTACATCGAGCAGTTTCATCACCGATTCACGAACAGCTAATGAGGTTTGCATTACTTTTGTTGCAATACGGCCGGCAAATTCGTTTTGATAAAAACTAACACTCTGACGAAGCAAATAACGGTGTGCTAACCAACGGATAGACATAGGGTAGTTGCCAAGCAGCGCCTGATGTAACACTGCTGAATGAAAAAATACGACAATGGGTAACACGACTAGCAACATAATTGCCATTCTTGTCAGTTCAGCCTGCTGCTCAACAAATAAGGTATCAGGAGTATATTCGCCAAGCCAATCGACAAGTTGGCCCATGTAACTAAATAGCGATACTTCTAAAATAGCGAGTGCTGCGGCACTTAACGACATCAGCAGCAATGAAAGCTCCATGCCACGGGTATAATGACGGCAAAAAGCAAATAAGCTATTAGGTGGCTGAGAGGGTTGCTCTTTAGGAAACGGATTAGTCATCCGTTCAAATAAACGATACATAGACGACGCTTTTTAAAAATCAAAGTGGCCTTACTATACCATTTGAGTAGCTTTTTAGCAGTTCATTTAATTTAAAAACTAAGATTAAAATCTAATTACTATTCAGTTATTTACATCTAGTGTAAGAAATGAAAATATAATAAGAAAAAGGAATTAATGATGAAAAAGTTGCTTTGTACGCTGTCCCTCGTTTTTAGCTTACCGCTTTGTGCCTACCAAACCGACACCCACATATTTAAGGGCAAAAAGACTGCCATCGAGAAACCTGTAACGGTGACATTACCTGATGGCTATCAGGACTCAAAAAAATACAATGTTATCTATGTATTACATGGCTACAGTGGAAATCACAGTGATTGGACTAAGCTGACAAACATTGAAAAACTGGCAGACCAATATGATGTCATCATTGTTAACCCTGATGGCAACTTCGGTTCGTGGTATCTCGATTCTGATATCGACAAAAGCTCGCAATACGAAACCTACATTGCAGACGATTTACTAAATTATATCGATTCTGAATATTCGACTAATCGGTCTAAAAGTGGCCGTGCAATAACAGGCTTATCAATGGGTGGCTTTGGTGCCTTACACATTGCAATAAATCACCCAGACCAGTTTGCAGCAGTTTCAGGGATATCTGCTGGGGTTGATGTTAGGCCCTTTAGTGCAGAGTTTGACCTTGAAAAAGTACTCGGCAGTTATGCTGAAAACAAAGAAAAATGGGATAGCATAGCCATCATTAATAATCTTCATAAAATTTCTGCAGGCAATACTGCATGGAAAAAAGGCGCTGATACCTTACCGATTATGCTTGATATAGGCGTTGATGACTTTTTTATTGAGCAAAACCGAGCGTTACATCAAGCGATGTTAAAAATGCGCATCCGCCATGACTATGTTGAGCGTCCGGGTATTCATGACTGGCACTATTGGAATAAAGTGATTGCCTACCAATTTTTATTTTTAACCTCACATATGGCGCCATAAAAGATGCTTCAACGTATTCTGGTGTTAATTGCTATCGGCTTTTTCGCTTTTATTGGTTGGGTTATGTATCTTGCCAATACTGGTCAAAAGTCGGTGTTTTTCGAGCTCGTTGCGGCCATTCCTTACGGTGATAAGTTGGGGCATTTTTGCTTATTTGGACTACTTACGTTATTCATAAACCTTGCCTTTAAGTTTAAAACATTGAACCTTGCTGGACGGCCTATTTATTTAGCTGTGTTGATTGTGAGTACGTTTGTGATTATAGAAGAGCTAAGCCAATTTTTTATTGAATCGAGAACATTCGACTTTGTTGATTTAATTGCAGATTTTACTGGTATCGCAATATTTAGTGCCATATCTGCATGGCTTAGCAAAAAGTTATATCCACCTAAGGTCTAAACTTTCAGTGACTTGTTAGGTTTCGTCTATACTCAGTATAGTGCTAGCCTAAAAGTTGCGTATGAACAAAAATACCTCAGATTATTTGTCAGATATTATTGAGCTATTACTTGATGCTGTTTGCGTAGTAGATGTAAAAGGCACCTTGCTGTTTACTAATCCAGCCTTTGAAACAATTTTCGGATACGCACCAGAAGAAGCCATCAATAGAAAAATGTTGGACTTTGTTTATCCCGAAGATAGAGCAAAAACCATTAATGCTATCAATCAGATAATGACAGATAATCTACATCCAAGGTTTGTAAACCGGTGGGTGAAAAAAGACGGTACTGTGGTCCATGTCTTGTGGTCTGTCTATTGGTCAAAAGAAAAGCAAGTTAGAGTAGCGATTGCTCATGATATAACAGAACAGAAAAAGCTTGAGCAAAAACTCATATTCATGGCTGGGCACGATCCACTCACTAATCTCCCTAATCGTAGCTTTTTAATTACCCAACTAGAAGAGTCACTATCCACTGCTAATACTATTTCTGCAATTATTGCGGTATTGTTTATCGATATTGATGGCTTCAAGCAAGTCAATGATATTCACGGCCACAGTGCTGGCGACAAGCTATTAAAAACTATTGCCATGCGAATTCGCCATGTATTGGATAAAGACGACATAGTTGGCCGTTTGGGAGGGGATGAGTTTGTAATTGTTGTAAAAAGTGTAAAACGCAAAGCTGATGTAAAAAAAATTGCTGATAAACTAAGTCGTGAAATATGTAAGCCTTTAGTTTTTAATGATGATGAACTGTGTTATTCCCCAAGTATTGGTGCAGTTCTATTTCCAGAGCATTATGGTGATGCAGAATTCTTAATACAGTGTGCAGATAAAGCTATGTACAAAGCTAAGTATGAAGGGGGTAATCGCTTGGTGTTTTATGACGAGGGAATAAAGTTATCAGGCACTAAAAATATTAAATAGTATTAATAGCTTTATCGGGAAATGTTTTAACCTATTAATTTGTTTTCTAACGCATTACTATTGCGCGAAATGAAATATTAGTTAGCCTTTAATGATTCATTAAAGGAGTGAAACTATGTTAAAGCGTAAAATAACAACAACGGGTGCTTTGTTTAGCTCATCGCTGTTATTGGTCTCGGCAGCTCATGCCACAACACCTCAATATAAAGATCAACAAGCTTTGCATGATATTGCAAGTGCTGTTTCTAAAACACGTATAGAGCAAGATATTCAAACGCTGGTTGATTTTGGCACTCGCCATACTCTCTCTGAGACGAAATCAGATACGCGCGGTATTGGTGCTGCAAGACGTTGGATCAAGTCTGAATTTGAGGCGATTTCTAAAGCTTGCGGTAACTGCCTAGAAATCATCGAGGTAAAAGACACTATCTCCGGTGAAAAGCGTATTCCAAACCCGGTTGACGTGGTCAATATTGTGGCTATACAGCGTGGTCAAGTTGATGCAAACCGTATGGTTATAATGTCGGGTGATATTGACTCGAGAGTGTCTGATGTTATGGACTATACCTCAGATGCGCCAGGGGCTAACGATAATGCATCTGGAGTGGCTGGCGTGCTTGAATCGGCGCGAGTTTTATCAAAGTATAAATTTAACGGCTCAATTGTTTACGCAGCATTATCTGGTGAAGAGCAAGGCTTGTTTGGCGGTAAAATCTTAGCTAAATATGCACAAGAGCATGATTGGCGTGTTCATGGTGTTTTAAACAATGACATGATTGGTAATTCAACGGGCATTAATGGTGTAACAGATAACACAACTGCACGTATTTTCTCTGAAGGCACACGCGTTATTGAAACGAAAGACCAGGCTCATAAACGCCGTTTTACGGGTGGTGAGGTTGATTCAGCAAGTCGTAACCTTGCGCGCTACATAGATACAATCGCAGATCGTTACATCGAGAATCTAGATACCATGTTGGTATATCGACTCGATCGGTTTGGTCGAGGAGGGCATCACCGTCCATTTAACGATGTTGGCTTTGCCGCTGTGCGTATAATGGAAACCAACGAAAACTATAATCAACAGCATCAAGACTTACGTACTGAAAATGGCATTACTTATGGTGACACCATCGACCATGTTGATTTTGCCTATGCGGCGAAATTAACGTCACTCAATGCAGTGACAATGGCTTCAATGGCGTGGGCTCCAGCGCCGCCAACGGGTGTTAGTATTTCAGGTGCCGTAAAGCCGAGTACAACATTAGCGTGGCATAAAAGCGATGATCCAACGGTGGTTAGTTATAAAATCTATTGGCGTTATACCAGTGAGCCACTATGGCAGTTTAGCCGCGATGTTGGCAAGGTAACCGAAGCAACCCTTAAAAATGTTGTTATCGATAACTACTATTTTGGTGTTGCGGCTGTAAACAAAGACGGTATTGAATCACCGGTTGTATTTCCTGGCGATGTTGGCGCGTTCGAATGGCCAGACAAATCTGCTAAATAGCAATCGTTAAGTCATAGCGGACACCACCCAGTTCGCTATGAGCTGCTGTAATACGCCAGTTATGGGCTTCGACAATTTGTTTTACTATCGCAAGCCCAATTCCTGAACCTGACTGTTTCACTGTTTTTAAGTCAGGCACTCTATAAAGATGGTCAAAAATCTTTGCTAAACTCTCGTCGCTGACGCCAGGGGATGAATCTTCATAGCAGATTAAAAGCTGTGTTTGGTTTTGGCTAATCGTCAAATTAATCTTACCAGGGTGATTTGTGTACTTAAGCGAATTACTGATTAAGTTTGCAAATAACTGTGAAAGCCGTGTTGCATCGCACTCAAAACTTAGTTCATCAGCAACATTTTGTGTAAATGTCACTTCAAATTTTTCAAGCTGGATCAGCATATCTGCGTGTAAACTTTGGAAATACTCAGCCGCATTAATTGTTGTTACGTTGAGCTGAAAGCTGCTTTGTTCTAAAAGTGAAATTTTATTTAAATCAGTCACTAAAGTTGCCATGTCGGTGATTTTTTGGTTAAGTTTTTCGTAAGTAAGCTCATTAAATTGGGCTAGGCCTGCTTGAAGCGTTTCAAGGTGTAAGCGCAACCCTGTTAATGGACCACTTAGTTCGTGAGCTACTTGTGATAATAACTTACTACGTTGACTGATTTGTTTATCCAGATAATTTCGGCGCTGTTCAATAAGCTGTTTTCTCTGTCTTATTCTTAATAAAGCAATGCCCATTGCAGCTAAAAGCAGGCTAAATAATAAGACGCTGTATAAAATAGCTTGACGTTGTGCGGCAATAGCTTGGCTTTTTTCATTGTCTTGAAGTTTTAAATCTTGTATTGCTAAATCGCGGTCGCGCATTGCAATGGAGTTTTGTAGCTCAGCTAAACGGTGGTTGTAGTTGTTACGGGCAAAGGCTTTTTCAAGCTCTGTAATAGCACGTTGATACGACAGGGCTTGTTTATAATCAGCTTGTTTTTCTGTCACAGTGATCAAATGTTCTAGGGCAATGATTTGCTTTTGCAGCTTATTTTTTTGCTTACTTAACTGGTAGGCTTGCTCAGCATAATGTTTAGCTTGTTCGTGCTCAGTAGAGCCAATGTACAGCTTAGCTAATGTAAGTAATACATCTATATATAAGTGATCGTCTTGCTTGAGTTCAATGAGCACTTGTTTTTCAATGCTTAATGCTTGGTCAGGTTTATCTATTTCGAGCAAATTTATCGCAATATTATGGTTTGCCCAGGCAGTATTTCGCGTACTGTTATAACTAGCGAAGACCTGCTTAGCCTCTTGTGCGTATGCAAGTGCTGCAGGGTAGTTTTTAAGTCCATATTCGCATTGGGATAGCTTAACTAAACTATGTCCGATATCAGACAGTGAACCCGTTTGCCTATCAAAACTAAGGGCTGTAATAAACTCGCTCTTTGCTTTTTCGTATTGTTCTAAATCTAAATAACTTTGGGCAATTGAATAACTTATACCTGCTTGTAATGAAATAGACGGCGACATTTGCTGAATAACTTCACGGCGTTTTAGCTTATATTCTAGGGCAAGGGTTAACCGGTCTAACTGTTCAAGATTACGCGAATAACCATGGTAGAGCATTTCTTTTTGCTTTAAGGATAACTCTCGATTGTTGTCGTGAATATAAACCTCAAGCAAGTTTAAGGCTGCTTGATATTCACCTGCATTATGATAAGCACTGACAAGGCTCACAACGGCATCAATTTCGTAATCGGTGAGTTGCAAACGCTGAAACAGCGCGACATTTTGTTGAGATAAGTGAATTGCAGATTCTAATTTATTTGCACTATATGCCAATCGAGCTTTGACTAAATACAATTCGCTATAAATAGAGGAGTCACTTTTATATTTTGGAGAAGACTCAAGTTCTTCTACTATATTTTGCGCCTGTTGAAACTGACCTAGGTGTATATGAACGTGAATTAATCTAACATTAAAGCTTAATCGCTCAGCAAAACTGGCAGATTCAATAAGGCGTTTATCTATATTTGTTAAATATTTATAGCGTTCTTGGTAATCGCTTATTGTTCTAGCTTCATCAATGTGGCCTTGTAGAGTTGACGCAATTGATGCAAATGACAAGGTACACAGCAGAATAACAAGAGCTTTAAAGTTCATTTTTAACATTTATTATTATTTTTTCTGAAGCAATTCTAGCACATCATGCTTTTGTGTTGAGTGAATTTGTTTTTTGTGATTAAAAAGAATTGCATTTTGCGATATAGATGGTTGCATCTTGCAAAAAGGATCTGCAAAAAATATTTAAAACCTTATTTTTTAATGAGTTATATTTTGGAACAATTGCTGCTTTAAATAATTACATAACCACAGGAGAGTGTAATTATGAAAAGCAAAATACCCGTCTGTCTTTTATCAGTGCTTGCCACTAGTTATGTAAGCGCAGCTCCGTTTGAAGAATGCCCAAGTAAAGCATTTCTAATACAAGGTACACCTGCACAAATGTTTGGAATTGATTTGGTCTCTGCTAAAGCGACAGTATTAGCACCGTCATTAAACTTTAGTGACGAAACAAACAATGAAAGCGTAAATGCTGTGGGTTTTAACTATAAAGACCAATATATGTATGGCTTTAGTAAGCAAAGCCCGAAGAGTGTTGTCAAAATTGGTGATGATTATCAACTAGAACGACTCGTGGTTAACGGTCTGCCTGATACTAACTTCTATGTGGGTGACATCCATGTAAATAGTGAAACTAATCAGGCGGTATATTATTTGTATCATCCCAAATTCGGATTGTACGGTATTGATTTGACAGAGCCTGCTGATGAATACCAAGCTGATTTAGTTGCGGGTTCAGCTAGCTGGGGGTTAGCTATTTATGATTTTGCTTTTCATCCTAATAGCAACCTTTTGTATGCAGTTGAATCAAATGGCGACTTATACGAAATAGATCTTAATAATCAGACACCCACTTTTGTGGCGAACTTAGATATTGCTGGTGATACCGGAGCGAATGGTGCTGGGTATTTTGATGTAAAAGGACAGTTTTATTTTAGTAATAACCGAAGCGGTAAAATACACAAAGTAGACCTTAGCATCAGCCCTGTAAACGGTTACACGCCTACTGCTGCGGTGTTTACTTTAGGGCCTACATCAAATCAAAATGATGGTGCACGTTGCGCAATTGCTGAGGTAAAGGTAACGGATAATTCAATCGATTTTGGTGATGCACCAGCTCCTTATCAAACCTCACTCGAAGACAGTGGCGCAAGACATTTATTTGACCCAAATGCAGATCAAACTAATTTGGTTTACTTAGGTGCTACAGTAGATGGCGAGAATATTAATACACGTTCAGACTTACTTTTAACACCTGATGATCAATCAGATGACGGCGTTAAGTTCGTCACTGATTTGGTAGCAGGCACTACCAGTCAAATTATTGTTACCTCTGCAAATGACGAGACATATCTATACGCATGGTTTGATTGGGATCAGAATTACCAATTTGATGCGGATGAAATTACGGTGTCTAAATATAGGTTAAACCAAGGCGATAATAGCATTTTGGTTAATGTTCCAGATGATGCCGTTATGGGAACAACCTGGTCTCGCTTTCGTGTAACTGATGGTAGTGAAACCAATCCAATTACAGCAACTGGTGGTGTTATTGGTGGGGAGGTAGAAGATTACTCTGTAACAACATTGGGAAGCCTAGTTTACCCAGGAGAAAATAGCTGGGTAACACTTGCATTTGAGGATAAATGGCCATTTTCTGGAGATTATGACTTCAATGATTTAGTTATAAACTATCGAACTACAATTATAGATCAAAATGGTGTGGCTACAGGTTACAAAATAGAAGGTGAGCTAGTTGGGATAGGTGCTGATTTTCATAATGGCTTTGCAGTTAGGTTATATGAGACTGTGGAAGGTTCAAATGATAAACGCATTTTACGTAGCCAAATTAATGCTGAAAAAACTAGTTTACTGATTAATGGTCTTGAACAAACGCACGAGATCTTAGAGCAAAATACTGAAGATGCTATTTTCGTGATTATGCCTGATACTTGGGATTACATTGATAAACAGTCTAATTGTAATTATTTTAGAACCGAGACGGGTTGTGATAGCAATAGTAAAGTCACGTTTTCATTGTTTATTGATTTATTACCAGGTACAGCGACCGCTGATGCACCTAAGTACACATTAGATCCTTTCATATTTGCAGCTGATGGACACTATCATGGTGAAGCCTTGGTTGGTAAAGACCCTAGAAGCTGGGAGGTTCACCTTAAGAATCAGCAGCCGACAGAAAAATTTGATATGCAACTATTTTCTTTCGCAGAGTCTGATGATGCATCTGACAGTGCGCAGGGTTTTTACTTCCAAACCGAAACAGGTCTACCTTGGGCAATTGAAGTAGGTACTTCTTGGGCTCACCCTAAAGAAGGGGTAGATATTACCCATGCATACAGCGACTTTAAAGCATTTGCAGAATCAAAAGGACAAGAAAAGCCAATGTGGTTCAACAATGCTAAGCCTGCTAACGTGATTTCAAGAGGAGAATAATTATGAAACATTATACTTTAGTGATCATAAGCTTAATGTTAGCTGCGTGTGGTGGCGGTGGTGAAGGCGACTCTGCAACTGAAAGTGCTGGAACAAATGTAACGCAAGCACCTACAACAGATACAACACCACCTGAGACAACGCCTCCTGCTACTGGCGTGGATCCTGAGACGATGAATGATTTAACGATTGCTCCTGAGTTTAATTTAAGTAGTAAATTAGAGCTCGATGTAGATGTAGATTTGAATATTGGTGACACCAGAGCCTTTTTAAACATATGTCTTAAAGGCGACGACGATAAAGCCGATTATAACCAGTGTTTGCTTCGTGCACCATTGGTACAGAGCAAGCTGTCATCTAGTTTAATGTTAGCTAACAGTGGATTAGAGCTGGTGGCCGAGGTGTGGTTTTATGACACTCAGAGTGAGCCTTTACGTTATTATTGGAAAAATGATAGTGAGCAGCCAATGGTGTTTACGATTAGGTAAGAGTGATCGATTCTTTTCGTAAATGAGTTTAATTTGTAAGAATCTTATTTTCAACAGCTTGAAGAGGAATGAGTGATGGAATACATAGAGCAAGTGTTAAAATCAGTAAAGAGTTCTAATCCAAATGAAACGGAGTTTTATCAAGCTGTTGAAGAGGTTCTGTCTTCGATTAATCAATATCTCGAGATTAATGATAAGTATCAAAAAAACTCTATTGTTGAACGATTAGTAGAGCCAGAAAGGCAAGTCATATTTAGGGTTCCTTGGCTTGATGATCTTGGAAATGTTCAGGTTAATCGTGGTTTTAGAATTGAATTTAGTTCATCGTTAGGTCCTTTTAAGGGCGGCCTACGATTTCACCCCAGCGTTAACCAAAGTGTGGTTAAATTTTTGGGCTTTGAGCAAGTCTTAAAAAATGCATTGACAGGTTTACCGTTAGGTGGTGGTAAAGGTGGTGCTGATTTCAACCCCAAAGGCAAAAGCGACCATGAAATTATGCGTTTTTGTCAGTCATACATGACTGAGCTTTTCCGTCATATTGGTGCTAATACAGATGTACCTGCTGGTGATATTGGCGTTGGGGCGAGAGAAATTGGTTATTTGTTTGGGCAGTACAAGCGGATCACAAACCAATTTAGTGGCGTTTTAACTGGAAAACCTGAATCATTAAATGGCTCTTCTTTAAGAACAGAAGCAACAGGATACGGCGTTGCTTACTTTCTAAGTGCTATGTTAGATGCGAAAGGCGACTCTTTAACAGGAAAACGGTGCTTAGTGTCTGGTGCTGGTAATGTTGCACTTTATCTGATGAAAAAGCTTGATGAGTACGATGCTGTGATTCTTAGCTGTAGCGATTCGAAGGGCACGCTATATAGTAAGAATGGGCTTGACGTAAAATTAGTGATGCATCTAAAAAGTGAACGTGGTGCTGAGCTTAGAGATTATTTGAATGAACATAAAGATGCTGAGTTCACACCTGTCAATCAATACCCAAGTGACGGTCATCAAGTTTGGCGATATGAAGCAGACATTGCTTTGCCATGTGCGACGCAAAATGAAATTACTAAAGATGATGCTAAAGCTCTTGTAGAAAACAGATGTTTAACTGTGTGCGAAGGTGCGAATATGCCAACTACACCTGAAGCAATGAAGATTTTCAAAGAGCACAACGTTTACTTAGGGCCAAGCAAAGCCGCAAATGCTGGAGGTGTGGCGACGAGCCAATTCGAAATGGCTCAAAATGCCAGTATGCAAAAGTGGCAATCTGAGCAAGTTGATGAAAAACTTCAGCAAGTTATGAAATCCATTTTTAATACTATTTCAGTTACTGCCAAGCAGTACTCTAATGAACACGACTTGGTGCTTGGTGCGAATATAGCAGGATTTGAACGAGTTGCAGATGCAATGTTAAAGCAAGGTGTTGTTTAGTGATTTGACAATATAATTAGACACCCACTTTTGTTCTAAGAATATAAAATGTAATTAAAGAGACATCCATTTTTTACATAAACAATAAAGATACCCATTTTATTTATTGATATGAGTGCAGTATCGCATAATTGAGATTTATCTCGGCTAGATGAAAGTAGGGAGTTGGTACTTAATTATTGCTCTGTCTGAAAAATTAGCTATTTAATTTATATCATAAGTAATTTCAGAACGTCGATATTTCTATTTATATCAATAGCTATTTATTAGTATTGTTTTGTAGTTTTAATAGATTAACAAAACAAAGCTTTGCTATTAGTTATTGAGCTTCTTCGTTTTCGTTTCATGTGATTCGTATAATCGTTGATGGCTTGTTCTTTACCCGCTGTATTTTTAAATGAGCGGGTAAAGGAAGTGGTGAGTGTAAGCCAGTTGTCAGTACAAATATTTAGTCTTTCAAGTATTGGTAATGCATCTTCAGGGATTTTCCCTGGTTTATCTTCTCGTATTGAGCGACCAGTCCAATCAACGAGTTGCAGGTATGTTTTGAGCTCATATGGCAGACCTTTAGGCATATGCTTACGTGGTTTACCTGCAAAGCGCATAAGTGATTTTGGTTGCTTATTATTTTGAGCTGACTCAATGCGTGTTTTTATACTGGTGTAGTCAGATTGATCAGGTAAATCAGCCGCTTTCGCTCTTACAGGGTTTAGGTCAACATACGCAAGACAAGCTGCAAGAGCTGCTTCATCAAGTAATGCTTGTGACTTAAAGCGACCTTCCCAAAAACGACCTTTACAGTCATCTTCTTGATTCGCTTGTCGTGCAATACTCTCATTAAGAACGCGCATAAACCAACTGATGCTACTGAGCCGTTCTCGATATAAATTTACTCTGGTATTAACCGCAGAAACCTCTGCTTTTGTTTTCGGCCCTAAACCACCTACTTCAGTAGGTGGTTATCATCATTTAGGCTTTGCCTGAAAAAATACTCATGTTAATTCCTTACTTGATTTTTA
>NZ_JACSOG010000027.1:0-68073 GCF_014349195.1 Pseudoalteromonas sp. BZK2
ACTCGCAACTCGCAACTCGCAACTCGCAACTCGCAACTCGCAACTCGCAACTCGCAACTCGCAACTCGCAACTCGCAACTCGCAACTCGCAACTCGCAACTCGTTACTCACTAACCACTAACTTCTACTTTTGTCCCTTCGCCTAACTCTGCTTTAAGCTTTTCTGCTAGTACTTGTTTGGCTTGCTCATCACCATGGACGATTTTGATAACACTTGGCTTTTTGCGCATACCGGTGACAAATCTGATTAATCCTTTTTGATCTGCATGGGCGCTGTAGCCGCTGATGGTATGAATTTGCGCTTTAATCATTACTTTTTGATTATCGATAAATACATAGCCGCCGCGTGGGCCATATTTTTGAATCTCTCGGCCTAATGTTCCTTGCCCTTGGTAGCCAACAAAAATGACATCGGTTGTTTTGTCGGGCAAAAACCGTTCTAGATAATTAACTATTCTGCCGCCATTACACATTCCGCTGGCAGCAATGATTATTGTGGGCTGTTGTTTTGAGGCTAAAAAATTTATGAGGGCAAGGTGTTCTTGGTGGCTATCAATGGTGTGTAGTTGCTTAAAGTCGAGCGGGTGGCGACCTTGTTTTACGCGTTTTTTTGCTTCGTTATCCCACAGCGTTTTAAAGTGTAAATATTCATTCGTGAAGTTGGCTGCCATTGGCGAATCTACAATAATTTGCAGTTTATGCCACATAGAACGTTTGCTTGCAGAGTGAATAAGCTGTTCAAACTCATAGAGCAGCTCTTGAGTTCGGCCAATACTAAAAGCCGGTATGAGTACCACACCATTATCGCTTACTGCACGTTCTATAACCTTTTTAAGAACGGCTACACGCTCTTTACGACCTTGATGGTTTTTATCACCATAGGTTGACTCAATAACTAATGTATCGGCGCGGTAAGGCGGTTTTGGCGTTGGTAATAATGGCGTGTAAGTTGCACCTAAATCACCTGAAAATACCACTCTATGCGAGTTTGTTTTTTTACCCAGTTCAATTTCAACATAGGCTGAGCCTAAAATGTGCCCAGCACGTTGCAGGCGAAGTTTATATAAGGGGTTTTGATTGCTTGAGGCTACTTTTTCGGGGCTAAAGCCCACTCCTACGGGAATGGAGTACCATGTGTTGAAATCGAGAGAGGCAATTTGTTGTTTTAGTAACTTTAAGCAGGTGCGGATCATTGCTTCATCGCGTGTTACACCCACTTTTAAGGCATCTTCAATCACCATAGGTAAGAGTTTTGCGGTGGCAATCGAGGTATAAATTGGGCCTTTAAAACCTGCGGCAAGTAAGTAGGGTATGCGGCCAACATGGTCTATATGGCAATGTGTGACAATCAGCGCTTTTACCGTTGATATATCAAACTCAATTGCTAGATCTTGTTTATTCTCTTCTCCTTGAAATAGACCACAATCAACAAGTACAGAATTTGTGTCATCAATAAATAGCTGGTGGCAAGACCCAGTTACGCCTTTCACCGCTCCGTGGTGTTTTATATGCATAATAATCTCTTTATTTTCAAGTTAGAGTTTTAGAATAGAAGTTATTGACTTATAGAGCAATGGGGCGAGCGAGCAGCTATTCACGGCTAAAGCCGTTCCTACATTTTGATGTAGGCGTGAAATTTTAGGAGCTGTCAGCCGTCAGTTTGAAGATCAATTTTGGTTATGCATTTATTTGTGAGCTGGGCGCTGTAAGTCAGACGCGCCAAGCAAGCGTGACGCCTACGATAACTCGTACCTCGTTCCCCGCACCTCGTCCCTCGCAACTCGCATCTCTAACCTTTATTTATCTCTAATATCGCTTTTAACGTATGTTCTTTTTCAAGAATATCGCGATACAAAGCAAACTGGTTGCGGGCGCGTTCTAGGTTGTGGTTTGCATGCTTGGTGGCAAAGTAATTATCGCCATCAATAAAGTCTGTTAAAAAGCGCAGGCCAATCATAAAGGTCATTACTTTGGTGCCTAGCCAGAAGCTTTCTTTTTCGGCATCGGTGATCACATCTTGTAGTGGTTCAACATAACCTTTAACGATGGCGGCGAAGATCTCTTCACGAACACGTACATTACTTAGGTTGGTTGAATCTTCTTGCTCAGGTGAGCAGAAGGTACGCACCATATCGCCAAAATCAAATAACCAATAACCAGGCATACAGGTATCGAGGTCGATGACTGCTTTAGCATCATCTGACTGTGTGCAAAACAGCATGTTGTTGATTTTTGTGTCGTTATGGCATGGTCTTAAAGGAATGTTTCCTTCAAGTTGTTTTAACTCATCAACTAAAGATTGTTGAGCTAAACAAAAATCGATGTCGTCTTGGCAAAGGGCCACACGGTTTACAGAGTCTTTTTCGATTACCTTTTTAAAGGCGTCAAAGCGCATCGCTAAGTTATGAAAATCAGGGATCACATGATGAAGCTTTTCAGCCTGAAAATCTTGTAATGCTAGCGCGAATTGTCCAAATGCATTGGCTGCAGTTTGTGCTTGCGAGATAGTTGCTACTACATCTTCACTATAACTGCCGCCAATAAATTCGAGTGCACGCCAAACACCTTGATCGCATTCAACTAAAAAGTCGCTTTCGATAGTTGGAACATGACGAATAATTTCTAGGCTGTATTCACCATTGTCGTGTTTTTCACTAAGGTGCTGCTCAATTAGTCGTGCATTTTCAACTAGGTGCTTAGGGTTAGGAAACACATCGGTATTTAACTTTTGCACAACCAAGGCGTTTTCTTCTGATTTAAGTAACATGGTTGTGTTGATGTGGCCATTGCCAATTGGCTTTAGCGTTACGTTATCTGTGCTTAAGCCAAAGTGCTCAGAAAGATAAGTTGCAACAGGATTAGACTTCATTAATTTTCCATTACTTATTTTTTGCAAGAAGAGGCGAGGGTTTAATCGTTTAGCTTACGACGTAACTGACATAAAGTGTGTGCTATTGCATCCAGTTCAGCTTTGTAGGTTACGCCATACCATGGCTCTTGTGCAGTATAAACGGTTACAGCTTGGCGGTTATCTTGAATCGCGAGTTGTATCTCATTTGGTAAATAATACTCTTTCGTGACACCGTTGTCAGTATTTTCTAAAAACTCAATAAAGCCTGTTTCTAAGTCATTAAATAAACTGGGTGTTATTCCCCAAAAGCTCATAGAACCTAGGGCATCATCGGCAATTTGTAATCTCTCACCATGTGGATTGTTGCCTTTTAAAACATTATTTTCGAGTTTAATATCTAGGTACTCGACCACATCAGTTAAATGCTGGTGGCTATCAACAGAGCATACACCTCGATTTACACCACCTTCTTCGGATAGGGTATCTTTTATTGGGTAGCCTACCATCGCCCAATTGCTATGATGTTTGAAGTGTTCGCTAATAATGGCAAAAGAAGACTCGCCATAATAATCATCGGCTGTAATGACAATAGCAGGGTTATTCACATAGGGTTTTGCGCAAAGTAATGCATGACCTGTACCCCAAGGTTTTTGGCGTTCAGCAGTTAAGTGCTCATAGCCATGAGGCACAGCACTAATTTCTTGCTCAACTAGGATTACTTCGAGCGACTCAGGCAGGCGCGGTAAAATCGTCGCTTCAAACTCAGCACGAATTTTTTTATTAATGATGATCACCGCTTGGTTAACACCCGCTTTAACCGCATCCTGAATACTCAGTTCCATGATGGTACAGCCCAGCCCAGGAATTTCGGCAATTTGTTTGTTTCCGCCAAAGCGGCTACCCAGCCCGCCAGCCAATACGATTAAAGTAAGAGAGTGTTGAGTCATCGCGAAAGTTAAATAAAAAACAAAGGAAAAGTGTACCAGAAACAATCACGCAGGAGGAAGAAAAGCTTTCAGCTGTCAGTTTTGAGCCGAACGGTGTTGTTTGTGGGCTCTTTAATGATTTCCCGGCTTGGTGTTGAATGTTAGACGCGCCAAGCAAGCGTGACGCCTACGTTTGATGTAGGCGTGAAATTTATTTCGCGCGGAGGTTTTATAACAAGAGATAAACTTCAGAAGTCGTATTTTTAGTAGTTAGAATTCAGAAGTTAGATATCAGTTGATCGAGAGGGTGGTTTTATTTTTTGTGTAATTAAACAAAGAACTTGCTACACATGAAATGTATTTTACCTTGTTATAACCACTAACCACTAACCACTAACCACTAACCACTAACCACTAACCACTAACCACTAACCACTGTTTTCGAACCTAATAGCTTCATATTTACGTAGGTGATATATTCTCTTTGTGGTGATTAACCTTTTTAGGTAGACGATTAATGGCAAAAGATAGATACGCGCCAAAAGCTGTTGGCGATATTATGGCGGGCTTGAGTGGTCGCTTGGCATCTTATGCTGGTAAAACCCAGGGCTTGTCTTCTCAACAAACCATTCTTGATGACTTCTTAGGTGAAACGCTTTCGAAAAAATGTCGAGTAAGTAATTACCGTGATGGTACTTTGATGATAGAAGCAGTTTCGGCACCGATTGCGCTGCGTTTAAATTACTTAAAAATGGATATGCTTTCGCATTTTCGTGCCGCTGGCATGGTCGAGCTTGGGCAAATTAAAATTACTGCAAACCCACAGGCTACGCAGCGCTTATCGGCAACTAATAAGCCAGAGCAAAAGCCTGTTTCTAAACGTCAAATGAGCGAACAAACAGCTGATTACCTCAGCGCCATTGCCGCAGATGCCCCTCCTTCTTTAAAAGCCAAATTAGAACGTTTAGCACAACATGGGCGGAAAAAGAAGTAAAGCCGTCAGCTTTCAGCCGTCAGTTTGAAGCCGAATTGTGTTGTTTGTAAGTCAGACATAGGTTGGTGAAATGGCGCAGTATGTCAGACGCGCCAAGCAAGCGTGACGCCTATGGTGTAGGCGTGAAATTTATTTCGCGCGAAAATATTTGCACAAAGAGAAGTGAATGAGAAAAGAATGAGAAAGCGATAATGTGCTTTTTTGTTTTCTTTTAAGCGCAGCGTCTCTTATCCTCTTTGTGCGATTAAATGTCTTTGATGTAGGCGTGAAATTTATTTCGCGTGTTATCTTGTAGGTCGTGCTTTAGCGCGTCATTGGTGAAGGCGATGTAATGTATTGTCGCCATAAATGACCACCTACATTTACAAAGTCGAATTTCGTCCATCGCATCGCCTTTTTACTCCCCTGATCTTGATTTTATTCTTATTGTCGCCATATCTATTCAGTAATCTTGTTTTCACCCTTTTTATGGGGTTAGATCAAAGAATATGGCTGATTTTTAAATTTTCTTGCTGAAAATCCATATCTTCATAAACAGAAGGTTTGATGTTGCGCAGACTCTGGTATGATAGCGCACGAAATAAGCTGTGTTTTGAACAGCGTACTGATAAATTGTTAATTAATATGCCCTACATCATGAGCATAAGCGCATATTAATTATCAATTGAAGAAAGTGGGTTAGCTAATGACTAGCTAACAAAGAATATATTGTAACGGTTTTATCATGATATCTAATTTATTTACCAAGATTTTTGGTAGTCGCAATGACCGCACTATTAAAAACCTAAGAAAGACGGTCGCTCTAATTAATGCGCTTGAAAAGCAATTAGAAGCGCTTTCTGATGAAGATTTAAAAGCAAAAACAGCTGAATTTAGAGAGCGTTACGATAACGGACAAAGCCTAGATGATATCTTGCCAGAAGCATTTGCTGTGGTACGTGAAGCATCTAAGCGTGTAAATGGCATGCGTCACTTCGACGTACAGCTACTAGGTGGTATGGTTTTACATCAAGGTCGCATCGCAGAAATGCGTACCGGTGAAGGTAAAACACTAACAGCAACGTTACCTGCATACCTTCGTGGTTTAACAGGTAAAGGGGTTCACGTAATTACCGTGAACGACTACCTTGCAAAACGTGACGCCGAAACTAACCGTGAACTATTTGAATTCTTAGGCCTAACAGTAGGCTGTAACGTACCTGGCATGATGCCGCAGCAAAAGAAAATCGCTTATGCTGCTGACATCACTTACGGTACTAATAATGAGTTTGGCTTTGATTATCTGCGCGATAACATGGCATTTAGCATTGAAGAGCGTGTACAACGCCCACTTTACTACGCCGTAGTGGATGAGGTGGATTCAATCTTAATCGATGAAGCGCGTACGCCGCTTATTATCTCAGGCCCAGCTGAAGACAGCTCTGAGCTTTACATCGAAATCAATAAAATTGTGCCTGACCTAGAGCTACAAGAAAAAGAAGATGAAGAAGGCGTTGAAGGCGATGGCGATTACACTATCGATGAAAAGTCTAAGCAAGTTCACTTAACTGAACGTGGTCAAATTAAAGTTGAAGAGCTACTAATTGAGCGCGGCTTAATTCAAGAAGGTGATTCACTTTACTCAGCTTCAAGCATCACATTATTAAGCCATGTGTATGCGGCACTTCGTGCTCACAAGCTTTATCAAAAAGACGTTGATTACGTTGTTAAAGAAAACGAAGTTATCATCGTTGATGAGCACACTGGCCGTACAATGGAAGGTCGTCGTTGGTCAGAAGGTTTACACCAAGCTGTTGAAGCAAAAGAAGGTGTACGCATTCAAAACGAAAACCAAACATTGGCATCAATCACATTCCAAAACTACTTCCGTTTATACGACACGCTAGCGGGTATGACAGGTACAGCAGACACAGAAGCGTTTGAGTTCCAGTCTATCTATGGTCTAGACACAGTAGTAATGCCAACAAACAAACCGATGATCCGTGACGATCGTGCTGATCTTGTATACTTAACACAAGAAGAAAAGTACGAAGCAATCCTTGCTGATATCAAAGATTGCCAAGAACGTGGTCAACCGGTACTTGTGGGTACTATTTCAATCGAAAGTTCTGAGTACTTATCGCAGTTCTTACGTAAAGAAAAAATTAAGCACAACGTACTTAATGCTAAGTTTCACGCGCAAGAAGCAGACATTGTTGCCGATGCCGGTTTACCTGGCACAGTAACTATTGCAACTAACATGGCCGGTCGTGGTACCGATATCGTGTTAGGTGGTAACTGGAACAGCGAAGTTGAAAAGCTAGAAAACCCAACTGATGAACAAATCAAAGCGATTAAAGATGAGTGGCAAAAACGCCACGATGCAGTAATCGAAGCGGGTGGTTTACACATCATTGGTACTGAGCGTCACGAATCTCGTCGTATCGATAACCAGCTACGTGGTCGTTCTGGTCGTCAAGGTGATGCCGGTTCAAGCCGTTTCTACTTATCAATGGACGACGCGCTAATGCGTATCTTCGCTGGTGAGCGCATGACTAACATGATGCGTAAACTAGGTATGCAACGCGGCGAAGCGATTGAGCACCCTTGGGTTAACCGTGCAATCGAAAACGCGCAACGTAAAGTTGAAGCGCGTAACTTCGACGTTCGCAAGCAATTACTTGAGTACGATGACGTAGCAAACGACCAACGTCGTGTTGTTTACTCGCAACGTAATGAGCTACTTGAAGAAGGCGATATTTCAGAAACTATCACTGCAATTCGAGGCGATGTGCTAAATGGTACAATCGACCAGTACATTGCACCGCAAAGCCTTGCTGAAATGTGGGATATCCCGGGTCTTGAAGAGCGCTTAAAGCAAGATTTCTTAATCGAGCTGCCAATTTCACAATGGCTAGCTGACGATAGCAAACTATACGAAGAGAAACTTCGTGAGCGTATCGAAGAAGCGGTTGAGCAAGCATACAAGCAAAAAGAAGAGATGGTAGGCGAGTCTGTACTACGTCAATTCGAAAAAGCGATTATGCTACAAAGCCTAGACCAACATTGGAAAGATCACTTAGCTGCGATGGATCACCTTCGTCAAGGTATCCACTTACGTGGTTACGCACAGAAGAATCCTAAGCAAGAGTACAAGCGCGAGTCGTTTGAGCTATTCTCTGAAATGCTTGAGAACTTAAAAGTCGACGTTGTGGGTATTTTAAGTAAAGTACAAGTTCGCGCTGAAGAAGATGTTGAAAAAGTTGAAGAGCAACATCGTCGTAGCGAAAATGCGCCACGTGAATACCAACACGAAGAAGCTGAGCACATCGGTGGCGAAACACCAGAAGGTGCTGTAGTTACACAACGCGCAGAACCTAAAGTAGGCCGTAACGAGCCGTGTCCTTGTGGTTCAGGTAATAAATATAAGCAGTGTTGCGGTAAATTAAAATAACCAAAACACGGTGATAAAAAGCGACGCTTGCGTCGCTTTTTTTATGATTAAGGAAACAACAAATGACTAAAAAAGTAGTGCATGTTGCAGTTGGTGTTATTTATAAAGATCAGCAATTATTTATTTGTAAACGCCCAGACGACAAACACCAAGGCGGCTTATGGGAATTCCCAGGTGGTAAAGTAGAGCAGGGCGAAAGCGTATTTACTGCGCTACAGCGCGAGCTATTAGAAGAAGTAAACCTAACCGTAAATGGCAGTGAAGAGCTAATGGTTATCGAACATAACTACGGTGATAAATGCGTACGCTTAGATGTGCACATTGTTGATGATTTCACAGGCACGGCCCATGGCGCAGAAGGCCAACAAGGAAAATGGGTCGCTCTCAGCGAGCTTGATGATTATAGCTTCCCAGCCGCCAATGTTGAGATTATCGAAAAGATAAAGCAGAAGTACGAGCAGTAACAGCCGTCAGCTTTCAGCAGTCAGTTTCTGGCCGAGCGGCATTGTTTGCGGGTTCTTTATTAATTTGCAATCTTGGTGCTGAATGTAAGACGCGCCAAGCAAGCGTGACGCCTACGATTGATGTAGGCGTGAAATTTATTTCGCGCGAAAAAATTGCACAAAGAGCAGTGAATGAGAAAAAAGAGGAAGTGATAATAATGTTTTTTATTTCCTCTTAAGCGAAGCGCCTCTTACCCTCTTTGTGAATCATAGAAACATTGCGCGATGTAAAATCGCGCCTACAATGACCACTAACCAATTAATCTCCCCCTCTCATCGCTCAAAAATGCGGCTTATCTTGTTTTGATAAGAATTGTTACATATTCGGTTTTGTTGTTTTGCTCGAGAGGTTTATTATGGAAACAGCGAAAAACTAACTGTTGGTATGGTTTACTCGTTTTTCGATAAATACTTTATAAATTAAATTGGTACGGGAACCCCATGAGAAAAGTAACACTTACCGCGGCAAGTATTGCACTTGCGCTCGGTCTTGTTGGTTGTGGTGAAAAAGAACAAGAAACTAAAGCACCAGCAACTGCGACCGTCACTGAAGCAAAAGCACCTTTAAACTCTGGCATTGAACTGGCGAACATGGACAAATCTGTTCGCGCACAAGATGACTTTTACTATCACGTAAACGGCGAATGGTTAGAGAAAACAGAAATTCCAGGTGATAAATCAAACTACGGTTCATTCACTCAGCTTTACGATGATTCGCAAAAAGCGATGAAAGAAGTGCTAGAAAAAGCAGCGGCTAATAAAGACGTTAAGCCAGGCTCTGATGAAGCTAAATTAGCTGCATTCTACAACAGCTACATGGACGAAGCAGGCCGTGAAGCGGCTGGCATCAAGCCATTAACACCAGTGCTAGAAAGCGTTGATGCAGTTAAGAACAAGTCAGATCTTGTTGCTTTAATGGCAGAACTTCGCATTAAAGGCGGTAGCTTACCGTTTGGTTGGTACGTAAACAACGACGCGAAAAATTCTAGCGAAAACGCGATGTATGTTTATCAGTCTGGTTTAGGTTTACCAGATCGCGACTACTACTTAAAAGATGAAGAAAAATTCACAAAAATTCGTGAAGCTTACCAAGCATACGTAACAGCTATCTTAAGCAAGGCCGGTGTTGCTGATGCAGAGTCTGCGGCTAAAGCAATTATCGATCTTGAAACAAGCATTGCTGATGCACAGTGGAGCCGTGTTGAAAGCCGTGATGCAACTAAATCTTACAATAAGATGAGCATTGCAGATGCAAACAAACTTACAGGCGACTTTGACTTTGCAGCTTACCTTGATGCATCAGGTATCAAAATTGATGATGTAATCATTCGCCAACCTAGCTACCTAGAAAAATTTGCTGGTATCTACAACGATACAGACTTAGCAACGTGGCAGAACTACCTTAAGTTCCACTTTGTTAGCAACTATGCTCACCTATTAGATAAAGAGCTAGTAGACCTTAACTTTGATTTCTACAGCACAACACTTCGCGGTGTTACAGAGCAATCTCCACTTTGGAAAAAAGCGGTTGATGCATCAAACGGTGTACTAGGTGAAATTCTAGGTAAAGTATACGTTAAAGAAAACTTCCCGCCTGAAGCGAAAGCGCGCATGGAAGAGTTAGTAGATAACGTAATCAAAGGTTATGCAGTTGCGATTGAAAACCTTGAGTGGATGAGCCCTGAAACAAAAATTGCGGCTAAAGAAAAGCTTGATAAGTTCACACCAAAAATCGGTTACCCAGATAAATGGAAAGATTACTCAGCACTTGAAGTTAAAGGTGATGACTTAGTAGGTAACTACATTCGCCACAGCGAGTGGGAATATGCAGACATGACTGCAAAACTAGGTAAGCCAGTTGACCGTTCAGAGTGGCACATGACACCACAAACAGTAAACGCTTACTATAATCCTGTGAACAACGAAATCGTATTCCCTGCGGCTATCTTACAACCGCCATTCTTTAACCTAGAAGCTGACGATGCTGTTAACTACGGTGCAATCGGTGCGGTAATCGGCCACGAATTAGGTCACGGTTTTGATGATCAAGGCGCGAAGTACGATGGTGACGGTAACTTACGTAACTGGTGGAGCGAATCAGACCTTAAACAGTTTGAAGAGCGCACGGGTCAGCTAGTTGCTCAATATAACGAGTACAAACCATTTGAAGATGCTAGCGTAAATGGTCAGCTTACATTAGGTGAAAACATTGGTGACTTAGGTGGCTTAACAGTTGCTTATACAGCATACCAGTTATCACTTGGTGATGAAAAAGCGCCTATTATTGATGGTTACACAGGTGATCAGCGTTTCTTCATGGGTTGGTCGCAAATTTGGCGTCGTAAATATCGTGACGAAGAGTTACGTAACCGCCTAATGACAGACCCTCATTCACCAAGCCATTACCGTGTAATCGGTATTCTTTCAAATATGCCAGAATTCTATCAGGCATTTGACGTGAAAGAAGGCGACAAAATGTATATCAAACCAGAAGATCGCGTAAAAATCTGGTAATTGATTATCGATTTTAAAAAAGGCTCTGAGTGAACGCTCAGAGCCTTTTTTTGTTTTAGGAGCGATCAGCTCAAGACGCGTCAAGCAAGCGTGACGCCTACGGTTTGATGTAGGCGTGAAATTTATTTCGCGTGATGGTTGTTTATTGTTTGATGTTTCAGGCGCGCCAAGCAAGCGTGACGCCTACGCTTGTGGTAGGCGTGAAATTTATTTCGCGAGATGGTTGAGTATTGTGTGATGTTCAAGACGCGCCAAGCAAGCGTGACGCTTACGTTTGATGTAGACGTGAAATTTATTTCGCGCGGTGGTTGCGTGTTGTGTGGTGTTTAAAACGCGCCAAGCAAGCGTGACGCCTACGGTTTGATGTAGGCGTGAAATTTATTTCGCGCGATGTTTTTGTATTGTGAGGTTCAAACATTTTTGGTGTAAATTGGCTAGGTGTGTTTTTAAGTTCTAAGATCAGGTTTTACCTTCAGGATTGATAGGTTTATGTTTTCGTCAAGGAAGAGGCTTAAAGGGCGAACCTCACATTCAAACTGCTATTATTCAGTAACTCTTTGTTGTGAGAATCGAGTGCCTATATTTGCCAACTATCTATATGCAGTTGATGCTGCCAAAGCAATTTACCATTTAGAAGATAAAGTGGAGACAATCTGCTTTGTCCTCATGCCTGACCATTTACATTGGATATTTCAACTTCGCCCTCAGCAAAACTTATCAGCAGTAATTAAGCTGTACAAAAGCATGGTGACCATGTCTATTCGTAAGAGAAAAGGGCGCAAAGTAGTGGTTTGGCAAAATAATTTTTATGATCATCAAATCAGAGATGAAAATGACCTAATACATCAAGCTCGATATATAGTCGCAAACCCTCTACGCGCAAAATTAGTCAAGCACGTTGGCGATTACCCGTTTTGGAATTGTATTTGGTTGTAGAGACGTGAAATTTATGTCGCGCGATGGTTGCGTATTAAGTGGTGTTCAACACGCGCCAAGCAAGCGTGACGCCTACGGTGTTGTAGGCGTGAAATTTATTTCGCGCGAAGGAAATCAAAGCATAATCGCATCTTTTAGATACTGGAATAACTCTTTGTAATTCTTTGCTGGTTTTTCTGCTTTTACTTCTTTTGCGGCGCTGCGCACTAATTGGCGCATTTTTTGGCGCTCAAGAGAAGGGTATTGATCAATTGTTGAATTGATCAGGTCGTCACCTTGTTTAATTAAATCATCACGCAGGGTTTCGATTTTGTTCATCAAAACATCGGCTTGATTGTTTTTATTAAGCATGATGTCGATCATCGCTTGAATTTCATCAACGTTTTCTGTGGTACGTAAAACTTTTGCGATGTAGTTTAAGTTACGACGGTAAGCATCGCTCTTGTCACTTACTTTATCAGAAACGACAAGGGCTTCTTTTAAATCGTGATTAAGCGGTAAACGATCGCGTTGCTTTTTCGGCATTTTTGCAATTTCAGCACCCAGACCATGATATTGCATGGCTTCACGTTTTAATTCGCTTTTTGATACGTAAATAATTTCTTCTTCGATAAGTGGCTTTTTCTTCTTCGCCATAAGGATGCTCATTCAGTAAACTTAACTATTCGCTATTATACGCCATTTAGTTAATGATTAATATTAGCTGATGCAGGTCTCGCAGTGTGTTAGCATTCGTTACACTATAAAAAATATCAGAACCTAGGACACACAAGATGAAAGATCCTATTTATCAACACATTTCTGAAGTGAAAGACGCTGTAAGCGAAGTACTGGAGCATGCAAAAAAATTGGGTGCAACAGCAGCTGAAGCGGCGATGTCGAGCACGTCAGGTTTGTCTGTCAGCACGCGTATGGGCGAAGTTGAAACAATAGAGTTTAACCAAGACGGTGGCTTAGGTATCAGTGTTTATGTGGGTAACAACAAAGGCTCTGCTTCAACAGCTGACTTAAACCCTAAAACATTACGTACAGTGGTCGAAAAAGCCATTGATATTGCAAAGTTCACCTCTGACGACCCATTTAATGGTATCGCTGATAAAGAGTTACTTGAATTTGCACCGCAAGATTTAGATTTATACCACCCGTGGGAAGTTAGCCCAGAGCAAGGTGTTGAGTTTTGTCATCAAGCAGAACAAGCGGCGTTAAATGCCGATGAGCGCATTGTAAATTCAGACGGTGCGAGTTTTTCTTCTCACCAAGGTTTACGTGTTTATGGTAACAGCCATGGCATGATTGCAGGTTACCCGCGTACGCGTCATAGCATTAGCACGATGGTGATTGGTAAAGAAGGCGAGCAAATGCAGCGCGACTCAGCTTATACCATCGCACGTCATAAAGATGATTTAAATGACGCTGCAAAAGTAGGCCTCGAAGCGGCAACCGAAACCTTGGCTAAACTTAACAGCCAAAAGCTCGGTACCATGAAAGTGCCTGTGATCTTTAGAGCAGATATTGCTAACTCATTATTCGGCCATTTAGTGTCGGCGATTGGTGGCGGCGCGCTTTATCGTAAGTCGAGCTTCTTGCTTGATAGCTTAGGTACAAAAGTATTTAGCGATTGTGTGAATATCTCTGAGCGCCCTCATTTATTAAAAGGTTTAGCGTCTTCACCGTTTGATGCTGAAGGTTTAAAAACTGTAGACCGTGAAATTATTCAAGGCGGTGAGCTGCAAACTTACCTATTAGCAAGCTACGCGGCACGTAAACTGTCTATGGCACCAACGGGTCATGCTGGTGGTATTCATAACTGGCTAGTTGAACAAACCCATGCCGATTTAAAAGCACTTTTAAAAACCATGGGCACAGGCTTATTAGTAACGGAACTTATGGGCCAAGGTGTGAATACGGTAACGGGCGATTACTCACGTGGTGCAGCGGGCTTCTGGGTTGAGAATGGTGAAATCCAATACCCAGTCAGTGAAATCACAATTGCTGGTAACTTAAAAGATATGTTTAAAGCCGTTGTGGGCTTAGGTGGCGATATCGAGCGTCGTGGTGGTATTCAAACAGGCTCTGTATTGATAGAACAAATGCAGGTTGCTGGTAGCTGATTCATCAATAACTACTCAATTTTTTAAAGCCTCACTTCAGTGGGGCTTTTTTATTTGAAAAAACGCTTTACCTAAACTTAACTTGAGGTTTTATCTTGGTGGCAGTTTAAAAATAAAAAGGAAAACTACCATGTATTTAGAACACGTAAACCTTGTTGTTAGTAATGTTGATGCCATGCTGCACTTTTATAAAGCTGCATTCCCGCACTGGCGTGTGCGTAGTCAAGGCGATAGCAAATGGTCGGGCAAACCGCGCAAGTGGCTGCACTTTGGTGATGATTACCAATATCTTGCATTAAGCGATAACGGTGAAGCTGAAAACCGTGATTTAGCCGGCCACCAAGTAGGCCTTGCTCATTTTGCCTATGTGACAAACGATATTAATGCGGTAATTGAACGCCTGGTTTCGGCTGGTTATGAAGTTGATAAACACGGCCCAGAAAACCCTTACCGTAAAAATGTATACTTCATCGACCCCGCAGGTTTTGAAGTTGAGTTTGTAGAGTATTTTAGTGATATCCCGAGTGAGAGGAATAATGACTTGTGAGGGAGCTGTCAGCTTTCAGCTGTCAGTTTTAAGCCGAATTGCGTTGTTTGTAGGTCTGGCATTGATTGATGAAATGGCGTTGTATGCAAGACGCGCCAAGCAAGCGTGACGCCTACGGTGTAGGCGGGAAATTTATTTCGCGCGAAAATATTTGCACAAAGAGAAGAGAATGAGGAAAGAATGAGGAAGTGATATTTATCTTTTCTTGTTTCCTCTGAAGCGCAGCGCCTCATTATCTATTTGTGAGATTAATTATCTTTGATGTAGGTGTGAAGTTTATTTCGCGCGAAAATATTTGCACAAAGAGAAGTGAATGAGAAGAGAATGAGTAAACCACAAGATCATTTTTTACTTCCTCTAAAGCGCAGCGTCTCATGATCTCTTTGTGATACTTTGGTTTTCTCTGTGTAGCGCGAAGCGCCTCTGTGCCCTCTGTGGTTCAATATGTTTTGCACAAAGAGAAGTGAATGAGAAGAGAATGAGTAAACCACAAGATCATTTTTTACTTCCTCTAAAGCGCAGCGTCTCTTAACCTCTTTGTGCGATTAAATGTCTTTGATGTAGGCGTGAAATTTATTTCGCGCGTTATCTTATTATATTGCACGATGTAAAACTGCGGCTACGATAACTAGCACCTAGCACCTAGCACCTAGCACCTAGCACCTCACAACTTTACTGCATCTTATTCATCTCTTTCCAACCGGCTTTTAGGCTGTTGGCAAAGCTGATGAACTTTTCTTTCATGGTACGTTTAACTGAAATCTCGACTGAGCCTAGCCATACATTACCTTCAATAGTGATGGTTGGGCCTTGGCCTTTGT
Source organism: Pseudoalteromonas sp. BZK2 (assembly GCF_014349195.1). NCBI lineage: Bacteria > Pseudomonadati > Pseudomonadota > Gammaproteobacteria > Alteromonadales > Pseudoalteromonadaceae > Pseudoalteromonas > Pseudoalteromonas sp. BZK2. The sequence continues at coordinate 15,637 of NZ_JACSOG010000027.1, forward strand.
TTAAGGCAACTGATTTATTCTCTACACTACCAATCACGCTAAATAATTTAGATACCACATTTACATGTTCTGGCACGTAGATTTCATCGTTACCTAAAATACAGTTCACGTAAATGGTGACATGCTGATGTTGGAAAATCGCTTCGCTAAAGTCGAGTTCGATTGAGCCTAGGCAGTTTGTGATGTGAATTTCTTTTGGTACTACCCATTGGCCGCTGCGCTCATTTGAGCCCAGAATACTGCGTAGCTGCAGGCTTTCGTTGTCGCTGCTGTGGCTGTAGTGAGGTTTAAATTGCGCATGCTTTTGCGATTTGTAGTCAATATCCGCTTTCAGATCTAAATCAGCAACAAGCTCAACCAGTACTTCGTTGCTGGTGGCTTCCATTGCCTGATCTAGGCGGCGTTCAAATGCTTCGGCTGAAATAACAGCATGACTGTAGTTATAAATGAGTTGATCAATGACTTCTTCTCTTACTTGATCGATTGGGCGGTCTTCAAGTTTAACGGCCATGGTAGTTCCCTGTTGTGATTTTAAAGGTGATTCTTTAGTTATTAATTACAAAGCAAAGCTTAGGCCAGATTTTATTTCTATATAAATCATGAGGTTGTCTTTTTAGACGAATAAGCAATTTCGTTAAATTAACCACAGATTAATAAAATCAGCAACTAAATGGTTATTTTTGCAACATTGTGAACATCTTACCGAGCAGCTTGTAAATCTTTACCGAAATGAATATAAATCACCGCTGAATAGGTATTTAACTTGCTGAAATTTAAGGGGTAAATAGTTGGCATCATAGTCGCATTACTTAAACTGTCTTTAATCAAAAGGAGAAAGATTATGAACACTTTTAACAAATCTATGATTGCGGCTTTAGTAATTGGTGCAACTAGCATGTCAGCTCAGGCAAGCAGCTGGGAAAATGAAAGTAAAGATGCTTGGATTGATGGTAAGGCGGAAACTGTGCTTCTTATGAACACAAACCTTAACAACTTTGACATCAACACTGATGTAACGAATGGCAAGGTTGTACTTACAGGTAAAGTTGATAGCGAATTAGATAAAGAGCTTGCTGAAGAGTTAGTTCTTAGCCTAGACGGTGTTAGCTCTGTTTATAACAAACTAACGGTTGTTAAAAACATGAAAGCTAAGCACATGAAATCAGACAAAGCTGATTCTGCAGAAAGCGACTTAACCGATGCAAAAATCAGTACTGTAATCACCACACGTTATTTATTTAACTCAGAAGTAGGTGGTACAGATATCGATGTTGATACCGACAACGGTGTAGTAACACTAAAAGGTACTGTTGAGTCTGATGCAGAAAAGCAATTAGCGGTAAGCATTGCTGAAAACGCTGAAGATGTTCGCAAAGTAATCGATGAATTAACGATTGTTGCTGAATAATAGCAAGCCCTATATAGCCCAGCTTTGGCTGGGCTTATCTTTTTCAAGGAGTGAGTCATGGATTTAATACGTATTATTTTATCGGTTTTAATTCCACCTCTCGGCGTATTTTTACAGGTAGGTTTAGGTGCGCAGTTCTGGATTAATATTCTTTTAACTCTATTAGGGTATATTCCAGGTTTGATTCATGCTGTGTATATCATCGCTAAGCGATAATCACCGCATTAACCTACAAGGATGGGTAATGGAGCACAGCAAGGAAGGGCTGTAGGAGTAACGGACGATAAACCGCAAGGAGTTTACAGTATGGATAATGTAACTAAGCACAAAGGACAACAAGGAAGTAACAAGGCGTTATGGAGTAGCGCACAATGGCAACGCTTTATGGATAAGGTGAATGGAGATGACAGCAAGGATTAAGCTTAGGCTTGGAGCCCAAACGGATGAAGCTAGCGTAAGGAGGAGACTATATGGAACAAGTACAAACGCAATCAAAACAAGGATTGACCAATAATGGAGTTGCTTTATGGAACAAGCAACAGTGGCACGAATTTATGGAACACGCGAAAGCGGTTGCGCCACGATTAACAGGGAAGGCTGACGATAAAAACCCGATGTCATCTTCAGGTGACATCGGGTTTTTAACTACTTCAGCAATTTATCTTTATAACTTAAATTGATTTACTGTCTTATTTAGAGACTCTGCTAACTCATTCAAATCACGTGCTTCATCCGCCAATTCATGGGCATGATCTGCAGTGCTATTCACTAAGTGATTAATCGCTGCCAAGCTATTGTTAATATCTTCTGCAACCACAGTTTGCTGCTCTGTCGAAGTCGCAATTTGATGACTTTGATCTTGCACATTTGTCACAGATTGCGCGATATCTTGCAATGCTTGCAATACAATTTGTGTTTGCTCAACTGAGCCTTCAGCACGCTCTTGACCTTGCTGCATCATGGTTGATGCTTGTTGGGCAATTTGCTGTAAACGGCTGATCATGTTGCGAATATCATCAGTAGATTCTTGCGTTCTGCTTGCTAGTGAACGAACTTCATCAGCAACAACTGCGAAACCTCGGCCTTGCTCGCCAGCACGGGCTGCTTCTATCGCCGCGTTAAGTGCCAGTAAGTTGGTTTGCTCAGCGATTGAGTTGATAACATCAACCACCGCGCCGATATTGCCACTTTCTTGCTCAAGACCCGCAACGACTTTAGACGCTTCACCAATGTGACTTGCAAGAGCGGTCATGACTGACTGAGCTTGAGTTGAGCGCTTGGTGCCATCTGCGGTAATGGTTTGCACTTCTTCAGCTGCATTATTGGTATGTTGCGCGTTACGTGAAATTTCGAGAACAGTTGAGGCCATTTCGGTTACTGCCGCACTTACGCTATCAACTTGTTGCTTTTCTTGCTGAATTTCATCATTGGTTTTTTGCGATACGGTTTTCAATTGGGCTGCGGCTTGGCTTAATTGCTCAGCTTGTGCTGCAGTATTCAGCATCATTGCACGTAATTTATCGATGAAAGTATTCATGTGATGAGCAAGCTGTCCTACTTCATCCTGACTTTTTATCTCGATTTTTTGTGTTAGATCGCCATCACCTGATGCGATATCGCGCATGATGTAAGTGAGTTTAGTCAGCGGCTTGGTGATCATTTGCGTGGCCCAGAAGATCATCGCAATAATAATCGCAAGAATGATGATCACGGATGTTGTGGTTGTCATCACCGCATCATTTACTGGCTCATCAATCATACTGGTCGGAATTAAAATACCCACATACCAATCAAGGTAAGGGCTTTCTAATTCAAGGCGATTGTATACAACGTAATATTGCTCGCCTTTGAATGTGACAAAGCTGCTACCCTCTTTTTGGCTTTTCATCGCGCGGTTTAATTCGCTAAAGCCCGAGGTGTCGTTAAATTGCTTTTCGAGGGCATCTAAGCCTTCTTTGCCATTAGGGCCTTCGTCTGTGATAGATAGTTTATGTCCAGTTCGTTTTGAAAAGTGCACTACTTTCTGGTTACTGTCGAGTAAAAAGCCAAAGCCTTGGCCATCAAATCGAATAGCTTCAACCATGTCGTTGATATTATTAAGCTGTAAATCAACACCACCAAAACCAATAAGCTTGTTTTGTTTATAAACAGGCTGTTGTACAACTGCAGAGGCGATACCTGTGGTTAAATCAACAGAAATAGGGCCAACATACAATTTATTTATTTTTAATGCATCTTGCCACCAACCACGTTTGTAAGCGTAATATGGTTGGCCATTATAAGTGGCGGTACGCTCGTTTTCTTTGAAGTACTCACCTGTGGTCGCAGAAGCAAAGAAGGCTGATAAAATGTTATCATCGTTACCACTAATACGAACAAAATCTTGATTAACGCTGCTGTAACCAGGCTGACTATCTAAGCTTTGATCGCGCTGAGTCCAGTTATCGAACCAGTTAACTAAATGCGGGTTTGTTACAAAGGTTTCGACAACTTTGCCGTATTTGGCAAAATAGGCCTGCATTGACAGTCGCTCACTTTGCAAATAGCTGTCGGCTTCGCGTTGAATTGCATGACGTGAGAGATCAGCAATATGGTTTACAAAAAAGCTAGACGCGATGATTAGTAGCACACTTATCGTCCCGCCAATGAGCAGAAGTATTTTTTTACGTAAAGAGAGGTTGTTTAACATAGTGCACGCGTTTTTATTATAGGTTAGAGTTATCTATCTAATCATATTTGCACCTAAATCGCTACACTGTTAAGCGAAGGTTAATAATAAATACTAAGGGGCAGTTGAGTAAATGAGTACTGAAAATAATAAACTGGTTGTTTTAGGTGCCGGCTGGCTTGGAAATGCACTTTGTGTTGAGGCAAATAAATTAGCATGGCAAGTACAGGGAACACATCGCGGTGGCGAGCACGAATATGACTTTCAGCGCCAGTTTATACTTGAAGGTGATGTGCTCAAGCATGAGCTGTCGCTTGAAAATGCTTGGTGGGTCTGCGCTATTCCACCGCGTAGTCGTAGCTCAGAAAGTAACTATTTAGCGACTTTGCAAGCAGGGCTTGAACTTGCTAAGCAACTAAATTGTAAAGGCTTTATTTTATGTTCTTCGACAGGAGTTTATCCATCTAACAATGGTCAATATGACGAAACTACAGAAATTATTTGCCAATCAGCACGTCAACAACAGCTATATGATGCTGAACAGTTAGTGCTAAGTGCTGGTGGTAAAGTATTGCGTTTGGCTGGTCTTGTAGGGCCTGGGCGCGATCCGGGTAGGTTTGTTGCCGGTAAAGAACTGACTAGCTCAAGTCAGCAAGTGGTAAACATGGTTCAGCAGCAAGATGTGATAGCGGCGATTTTTTCAGTACTTGAAAATTGGTCAAACGCGAGCAGTATTTATAATGTGGTTAATCCGGCACATCCTACAAAAGCAGATTACTACCAGCAAAAATGTGCTGAGCAGGGCAACCAGCCACCGATTTTTACTAGTCATGATAAAGGCGAGCGACTTATTGATGGCTCAGCGATTGAGTCACTGAATTTTCGTTATCAAATGTCCATTTAGTTATCTTTTAAAAGTAAGGTGGCCGCCTAATCGGTATTTACTGCCTGGTGATACTAAACGGGCAAAGCTCACAATACCTTGTGATGACCAAGTTCGGCGGATCACTTGTAAGCATGGCTCTTCGTTATAAAGGTTCAGCCATTCGCACATTTCTTGGTTGGGCATAATCGCTTCGACTGTATGGCGTGCCTCGGTGAGCGGGGCGTTTTGCGATAAGTATTCATGAGGCGTTAGGCTATGGAAATCCTGCTGTAAGTAATCTTTAGCAAGAGCGGAGTTCACAAAGCGTTCTTCAACTTGCAGAGGTTGCTCGTTTTCATTGTGTACAATCACACTTCTGTAAACATGGCTGTCGACCTCGACACCCAAAGCAATCGCAATTGGTGCTATAGCGCTTATAGACTCCATTACTAAAATGGTACAGCTATAATGGTTACTTCGCGCTTTTACCTCATCAGCAATATTTTTAATTTCTAATAAAGATGATTGTGACTTAAAGCTAGCCACAAAAGTACCTAAGCCTTGGCTACGGGTTAATATACCTGCATCGGTTAATTCACTGAGTGCTCGTCTTGCAGTCATACGACTAACTTTAAACTGGTTGGTAAGCTCATTTTCAGAAGGCACTCGGTGATTTTCTTGCCAAGCTCCAGAACGAATATTTTCCAGAATGAACTCTTTTATTTGCGCAAATTTAGGAACACTCATTATGCGTGTATATGTGGTGAGTAAACAGTATGTTTGAAGGTGACATAATTATCTTGTATATACAAGGTGAGTTGATAAACTTTAAGCAAATTTAAACTTAGTCTCGTAATGGGCCTATCGCAAGTATCAATGTAGGTGAAAAATGCACACAACCAATAATGATCAAGCTTTCTGGGATTTAGTGATCACAGATGCCAACATCGCCACAATGGACCCAGCCATCGAAGCACCTTATGGTGCTATTGAAAATGCAGCTATTGCTGTTAAAGATGGCAAAATTGCTTGGTTAGGTGAGCAAGCCGATTTACCAGAGTTTGATGCGCTAGCTACGCCAACATTGTCAGCAAAAGGGCAATGGTTAACCCCCGGGTTAATTGATTGCCACACTCACTTAGTGTTCGCGGGTAGCCGTGCAGAAGAATTTGAGCAGCGTTTACAAGGTGTAAGCTATGAGCAAATAGCTGCAAACGGTGGCGGTATTGCAAGTACCGTACGTGCAACGCGAGAAGCCGATCACGAAGCTTTATTTGTCAGTGCAAAAGAGCGCTTAAATGCATTATATGCAGAAGGTGTGGCGACGGTAGAGATTAAATCTGGCTACGGCCTTGATTGCGAAAACGAAATTAAACTTCTCGAAGTGGCACGTTTACTCGGTGAAAATCACCCTGTTGATGTTAAAACCACGTTTTTAGGTGCGCATGCATTACCACCTGAATATAAAGGCCGTAGCGATGAGTACATTGATCTGGTTTGCGGTGAAATGCTTGACCGTGTTGTTGAAGCTGATTTAGCTGATGCAGTTGATGCTTTTTGTGAAAACGTTGGCTTTAGTAATGAGCAAACTCGCCGCGTGTTTGAAGCGGCTAAAAAACACAACTTACCGGTCAAGTTGCACGCTGAGCAGTTATCTAATCAACATGGTGCAGAGCTTGTTGCTGAATTTAATGGCTTATCTGCGGATCATATTGAACACTTAGATGAAGCTGGTATTCAGGCAATGGCCAAAGCGGGTACTGCAGCAGTTTTATTACCAGGTGCATTTTACTTCTTACGTGAAACAAAGTATCCGCCAATTGAACTACTGCAGCAGTATCAAGTTCCAATTGCTATTTCAACTGACTTCAACCCGGGTACTTCGCCTTTATGTTCATTGCATTTGATGATGAACATGGCATGCACTATTTTTCGGATGACACCAGAGCAAGCATTAGCTGGGGTAACTCGAAACGCTGCAGGTGCTTTAGGACTTGATGATCGTGGTGTGTTAAAGGTAGGCGCACGTGCTGATATTGCCCATTGGCAAATAACCCACCCAGCACAATTAAGTTACCAATTTGGCGTAAATAAACTGTTAAATCTGTGGATTTTGGGTAGACTTAATTAGATAAGTCTTTTTTACGTAGTATTTTTACATGTCTTTGATTGCCAGCTTAGCAAGTAGTAGTGTGAGCCTTGCAAATTTAAGTAGCGATGTTGTGCCAGTGTTTTTAGCTGGTTGCGTTCTTATGGCAATGATTTGTGCCTTATGTGTTACTCAAAATTCTATTTTAAGGCTGAGCTTAGTCGTCAATGGCGTGCTTGGGTTAGCAATTCTTAGTCTTGGCATGCCTTGGTTAGTGTTATTGTTAAGTGCAAGTGTTTGTTTTCATTTGTGGCAGGCATTTCGCACTACTAATTGGCTAGCAATCATTATTTCAGTTGTTGCTGCGATTGTATTAACAGTACTTTATTCAGCTCATTTATTGTTACATACTGCTCTTTACTGGCTTGTTTTTTCTGTCGTTATTTTGTGTATATCAGGCTTTTTTAACTATGAAGAACCTGAAGAAGAGCAGGTGGTCGTTGAGCCACTTCACACTGACGAGTTAGATGCGACACCTCTTACAGGCTTACCCGATCGCAACGCCCTAAAAAATAGCTTTATTGCTTGGACCGAGGAGCATGATGCTAACTGCGCGTTAGTGATGCTTCGCCTTGAAGGTTTTAACGATGTAAACCAACACATAGGTCGAGACTTTGGTGATTTGTTATTAGCGCAATCAGCAACCCGAATTAAACAACAGCTCAATGTTGATAATGTTCTTAATATAGTGGGTAATTCAGGCAAAGCCGAAAAGTTGGCGCATTTAGGGGGCTTAAACTTTGCATTTATTTGTTCATTAGAGGAACAAAAGCACCTTCATGAGCAACTAATTAGTCAAATTCGCCATGTGACTTTAAAGCCATTTAATGTTGCCAATTGCACCATTGAAGTTAAAGTTCGTGCTAGTTATGTAGTTTGTGATGAGCCTGAATACAGCTTTGAAAACTTCATTTCGTTTGCCAATCTAGCGCTTGATTCAAATCCAGACAAAGCGATTGTGCCTTATCATCCGCAAATGATGATTGAGCAATTGGAGCAGCAAGCACGACTACGTGAGTTAGCACACCTTGATTTTGCAAGTGAACTAGAGTTGTATTTTCAGCCAGTTATTCGTAATAGCGATGAGCAAATCGAATTTTTAGAATTGCTGTTACGTTGGCAGCATCCTAAGCAAGGGATTCTTTCTGCGAATAAATTTATAGATGATATACGTGTTGCAGGCCTAAGCTATCCTGTGGCTGCTTTTGTTATTGAGCGTGCAGCAGAACTTGCTATGGCACTACGAATGGAAGGTATTGAATTACCTCTTAGTATAAATGTGTTTGGCCCTGAGATGCTGCACGAAGAATTTATTGAGTTTGTTGACCGTATCATGGCTGAGCATCGACTAGAGCCGGGTGATTTAATTATCGAGTGCCCGCTCGATTTATTTATGAGTTTAGATGATCAAGGTAAAGCGATGGTTGCAAGGCTCAATAGTATTGGTATCAAATTATGTATAGATGGTTTTGGTGACACACCTATTTGGCTAGCTAAGCTTCCGAATCTTAATGTTGAGTATATTAAAGTGGCGGCTTCACTTACCGCTGATTTTGCTCATCAAAGTCAAATTCGAAGCCTCGTTTCGGGCATGGTCGATATGCACAATCAAAATAATGCAAAAGTGATTTGTGAAGGAGTTGAAACTCTAGAGCAACTTAAGTTTGTAAAGTCGCTTAAAACCTATGCTGCACAGGGCTATTATTTTAATTACCCATTGAGTAGTGTTGGTATGATGTCATGGCTTAAACAATGGCGTTTGGAGCACCAGTAAGCGTAATGCTGTGCTCTTCCTCTGGTAGGCTTCACGATACAACACCGCTTTTATAACCCTAGTTTCTGTAACCTTGTCACGTGGCTACGGTAAAGTTCAACTGGATCAACTTCACGAAAACTATGTAAACCAATAAATTGGTTAATCTCATCGAGATGATTCATTTTGTAATCATCTTTGATCACATGCCCTAAATGGCTACTACAGCGTGAAATGAGGCCGTCACTGTGACCTAAGATAAATAATGAGCCAAATAACATGGATAAGTCACTTAAATCTAAGATATTAGTGAGTGTTTCTGTGCCGCTCCAAGAAAAGTAGTATACGCCATTGCTTGCAAGCATATTACCTTGTTCGCACTCGTTTTTGGGCAAGCCTTCGGGGTACTTTTGATTAAATGTTGCTGCTCCTTGTGTGCTTAAACTATTTATTGCACCGAGTGTATTTTGCGGTAATTGACTATTGCCTGATAATAACGAAATAACACCACCGAATGCATCGAATACTAATCGAGTTGTATATTCTGCTTGAGAGCCGGGTGTTAGCTCTTTATTAATAAGATCAATAATGCCACTGCCATAATTTGCACCGCCTACACTGGTAACTGAGGCAATTAGATCAGGCCTGATAGATGCAACATAGCGTGCAGTTTGCGCACCTTGACTGTGACCAATCAAGTTTACTTTTTTAGCACTAGTCAGAGCTAAGATTGATTCTATTTGAGTGAGTAATTGCTCGCCTCGGACTTCTGAACTGTTGATAGCAGAAACGGCAGGTGTGAAGACTAAAGTACCATCTTTTTCCAGAATTGTAGCGATATTGTAGAAGTAATCGATTCCGAGCAGGTTATCGAATCCCATTAGCCCATGAACTAAAACAACTGGATATTGGGTAGTTGTTTTTTTGGCATTGCACCAAGGGCTCAACAAAAAAAGTAAGGTAACAAATAAAATTAACGGGATTTTTTTCATACCTTTTACTCTTCTACTTCAATATTTATCACCAACAAGCCTTAAAAAAGCCTGATTTTAGTGCGCTTTTAATTCACCTTACCTTAAATTTGGGTTCTCTGTAATGTTAAATTAAAGTAAGCAGGAAAAGATGGTTTTAGTGTTTCGTTATATGTTTATCAATTTGTGTTTTTTCTGCGGTTAAGCAATTTATTTTTAATCTGGTATTTGATAAAGTCCGCGCCGTCCTCATCCTGTAGGACATCCTGTTGATGATGCATCTGAAAGGATGCAACGTATTGATAGCTTCTCCCCAGTTTGCTATAACGACTCACTCCTTGTTGAGTGAGTCGCTTTTTCTTTTCTTATCATACAATTCATTGCACAAATACACGCAAGTGATACCATCAAAGTGATTCTTATTTACTTTCGAAGGAATGCGTTATGTTTAAATCTTTGGCAATAGCTGCCTTTTCATTATCGAGTATTTTAGTTGCCCCTTTAGCCAGCGCAAATTGGCAAGTTAATAATGAGCAAAGTAACGTAAGCTTTGTATCTATTAAAAAGAACTCTATTGCAGAAGCACATCATTTCAAAAACGTGTCGGGTACACTCAACGAACAAGGTCAATTTAAGTTGATGATCGACCTAACATCGGTTGAAACTCTGATCCCTATACGCAATGAGCGCATGACTAAGTTGTTATTTGAAACAGCTAAATTCCCTAATGCAGTGTTAACTGCTGACTTAAGCAAAGCGCTGTTAACGCTAAAACCAGGTCAACATGTGCTGAAAGGGTTAAAAGCTGAATTAGACTTTCATGGTAACAAGAAAGAGCTAACGATTGATGTTCTAGCTAATATGTCAGCAAAGGGCGATATTAGCGTGTCATCTTTTACGCCAGTTATTATTAATGCGAGTGATTTCAAAGTAACAGAAGGCATTAGTGAACTACAAAAGCTTGCGGGCTTACCATCAATTGCAACGGCGGTTCCTGTAACATTTTCTTTGACGCTAGATAAAGAAAAATAATGCAATCACTTGCTGACTTAGAAGCCGCTCTTCAGACGCCCGATAAACCTTTTGATCAATGGCAGCCACAAAACTGTGGGCAAGTGCCAATAACGATTGATGCGCAAGGGCGGTGGTTTTATGGCGGCAGTGAAATAAAACGCGAGGCAATGGTTAAACTCTTTGCCTCTGTGCTTTGCAAAGAGGCAGATAGTTATTTTTTAAAAACACCCGTCGAGAAAATGGCCATCACTGTCATTGATGTGCCTTTTATTATTGTTGATTGGCGTTTTGAAGAGACAGAGCAAGGCCTTGCGCTTTGTTGTGTCGATAATTTACAGCGCGCTTGGTTGGTATCAGCAAAGCAACCACTATTACTGAGAGAGTTTGAAGGTGTCAGTGTGCCTTATCTTCAATTAGAACATGGCTTGGCTGCGAGGGTATCGAGAAATGTTTATTATCAGTGGGCTGAAATAGCCTGCTCAGATGAGCAGGGCTATTATATAGAATCATTAGCCAAGCGTTATTACTTGGCCTAAGCACTTAGTCTTCTGGTTGTTCGTCAGACTCAGGTGCTTGCGCTTCAATAGGGCCTAAAAACCACTCATCGAGCTTTTTGGCAACTTCAGGTAAGCCGGTGCCTTTTAGTGAAGAGAAGGCATGTACTGTAACATCACCATCTAAACTACTTAACTCACGACGAACTTGTAAAACTTGAGCTTTACGCGCGCCTTGTTTTAGCTTGTCAGCTTTAGTTAATAGTGCCAGCACTGGAATTTCGCTGCCCACCGCCCAGTCGATTAAGTCACGGTCTAAAGCTTTTAACGGGTGGCGAATATCCATCAAAACAACGATACCTTTTAAGCTTTGACGTTTTTGTAAATATTCACCTAGCGACTTTTGCCATTTCTTTTTCATTTCGATAGGCACTTTCGCAAAACCATAGCCCGGTAAGTCGATAAGGCGCTTATCGGCATCAAGTTCAAAGGTATTGATCAGCTGAGTACGACCAGGTGTTTTAGAAGTACGCGCTAACTTTTGATCAGTTAACGTGTTTAAAGCACTTGATTTACCCGCATTAGAGCGACCAGCAAACGCGACTTCAATTCCCGTATCAGCAGGTAAGCGTGAGATATCAGGTGCGCTGGTAACAAAGGACGCAGTATTGTATTTGATACGAGATTTGAGCACAGGCTCTCCTAGTCTTTTATAAAAAATAACAAACAGTGGCTAATTTCCACTTAAGGCACGTATTTTATACTATTAAAGCAGCATTCAAAAGCGTATTTAAGCGTGCTAAATTGGCTTTAAATTAGGAAAATTACTAGGTGTAAACTTAATCTAAGTCAAATCCCTATAAATTATGAGCTTAATGTGGGCAGAAAACGTGCCAGAGAATTTATTATCGTGTAGAATATAGAAATCACAACATCCATATTGTAGATGATACAGGGTCGGAAACAGAGAATTCACCATGAAAAAAATAGCACTATCTTTAACTATATTGCTTGGTACGTTGTCAGCAAGCAACGCAACAGCATTTGATGGCGATGTAAACGCAGGTAAAGAGAAATCGGCAACGTGTGCGGCTTGTCACGGCCCAGACGGTAATGCACCGGTTAATATCTACCCTAAAATTGCAGGCCAACACGCAGATTATATCTATAAACAATTACAAGAGTTTAAATTAGGTATGACATCTGGCGGCAAAGAAGGTCGTATGGATCCAGTAATGAGTGGTATGGCTATGCCGCTTAGCGATCAAGACATGAAAGACCTAGCAGCTTATTTCTCTTCTTTAAATATGTCTGAAGGTGCAACACCTAAAGATGTAGTAGAAGTAGGTCAGCAGCTTTATAAAGCCGGTGATGCAGAGCGTGGTATTCCAGCATGTGCTGCGTGTCACGGTCCTCGTGGTAACGGTACATCACTAGCTAAATTCCCGAAAATTTCGTTCCAACATCCAGAATACATCAAGTCACAACTTGAAAAATTCCGTGATGGTACGCGTAATAACGACTTAAACGGTATGATGCAAGACATCGCTAAAAAGTTAACAGACAAAGACATCGAAGTACTTTCAAAATACTTAGGTGGCTTACACTAAAGTCTGATTGCGGAAAGAAATGCTCCGCAGTAGTATGTAAAGAGTTTGAAAAAGCAGCGCAAGCTGCTTTTTTTGTACCTAACGTATGTCGAAATTTCCCACTCCCTTGTGAGACATTGACCATATCTAGATGTAAGCCAAGTCTTATTTTTATTTCACTATTTTTGCTAAGTCTTTGTTATTAATTAAAATGACAATGTTGCAATAAGTCATCTGTAAGAAAAATTATATAAATTAGTTGTAACAATTTTATTAATAAGTAAATTAACCACTGTCGCTGAGACAGCAAAAACAACATGGACAATGTAATAAGGAAAGTAACTGCGGCAAATCTTTAGGGGTTGACACTAGTTAGGTGTCCTAAAGGAAATAACAAAAAAGTGTCAGGATTGACCGAGAATAATAAAAGCTCATGGAAGTTTAATAATAAAAACAAAATGGAATGCTACACGGAAGGTTAAAACAATAACAAAATGGATGAACAATAATAATAAAAATAATAAAGACTAAAAAGTCGAAGGGAGAAGTGTCCAGATAATTGGCGCTCAGATTAGTAGGCGGTAGAGATGTTTTCTCTACCGCCTTTTTATTTGTCCTGTTACAATAGCCACCGTTTGTACTAAAAGTATGAAAAGTGCGCAGTTCGTCAAGTTGACCAACCACATCCGCACATCGAATTCTTCTGGTTATGCCAGCATTACAATGCCACAAAGGCGTTGTGCACAACCTCTTAAGTGAGATGATCAAGATATGAGTAGAAAGAAAAAGTCGCGTAAAATTCCATCGAATGGTCCTGTACGTCTGAGCAAAGAAAAGCTTAGAGAGATGCGCGCGTTAAAAGAGCAGCGAGTTAAAAAGACCAAAGGTGCTAAACCTGGGTCTCGAAATGCACCTGATGCACAAAATGCAGAAAACACTGCTGCAAACAATCAACCGAAAGATAAGCGTGTTGGTAGTAAAAAGCCGATTTCTTTAGTTGCGCCTAAGGCTGAGCCGAAAGTTGAAATGAAACGCAACTTAAAACCTATGGTTGAGCTTAAGAAAGTGACTGAGCCTGAACTAACACCAGAGCAAGAGTTAGAAGCGCTAGAGAATGACGAGCGTCTACTTAAGCTGGTTGAGCGTCATGAGCGCGGTGAGTTATTAACAGGTAAAGACGCTAAGTACTTCAATAGCCGTATTGCTCGCCACCAAGCACTTTGCGAGTTATTAGGGATTGAAGATGAAGACGAGTACGAAGATGACTTTGAAGATGATTCATACGATGAAGGTGAATCTGACTTCGATAAGTACTTATCTGATGATTTAGCCAACGAATGGTTTGATGACGAAGATGAGGATGAGCGATGAGCACAACCTTGATTATTGCCATTGTAATTGGTGCGGCAATTATCGCAGGGCTTGCGTTTTATGCAGGGCAACTTCTGTATAAACTAAAAGAGCAAAATAAGCTTATCGCCAAGAAGCAAGCTGAGCATGAGCAAAAGCTTGCGGCATCAAAAGCAAAGCGTAATGCAAAGCTAGCCGATAGCATTCATTTAATTGCCCGTGCAATGAATGAAGAGCAATGTGAGTTCTCAGAAGGCTGCTTACGTATTTGGGTGCTGATCTCTCAATACAGCTTTGCTGAAGAGTTTGAGCTAAGTGAGCGCTACCCAGGCATATTTAAAATGTACGAAGTCGTAAAAGATATGCCAACGCACGATGCCCGTAAGAAATACTCTAAAAAAGAGATTTTTAAAATGGACACCGCTCGCTGGCGTGCTGAAGAGCAGCATAGCGATGAAATTAAAGCAGATTGCGCACGTATAATTGAAGAGTTTAAAGCCGCTCCAGGCAGCGAAAACGTAGTATTCAATTAAGTTGACGTATCGTTGAATTAAACAAAATAAAAAGCAGAGCCTAGGCTCTGCTTTTTGTTGGGCTAGATAACTCGTGAGAAACGAGTTTGCTTGATTTGTTGTTGTAGGTGCGCATCAAAGCACATACAAATAATACGAATAAATAAATTACCGCGAGCTGTTACTGTAATCTTATCTTGGCTAACAGACACCAAGCCATCAGCTAGTAATGGGTCGAGTGCCTGTAGTGCCTCGCAGAAGTAGCTGGCAAAGTTAATATTAAACTGTTTTTCGATTGCTGGAATATCCAGCTCAAACTGGCAGATCAATTGTTTGATCACTGCGGCACGTAACGTATCGTCATCAGTTAAAGCAACACCTTTACAGATTGCACTGCCATAGCCTTCTTGCACGGCTTTGTAATAGTGCTTTAACTCTTTTTCGTTTTGTAAAATGGCATTGCCTATTTGCGAAATAGATGACACACCCAAACCTAATAAGTCACATTGGCCATGCGTTGTGTAACCTTGGAAATTACGGTGTAATTGACCTGCGTTTTGTGCAATTGCTAGTTCATTGTCTTTACGGGCAAAGTGGTCCATACCAATAAACTGATAACCCGCCGCTAACATCTGCTCAAGGGTATTTTTGAACATAGTGAGCTTGTCGCCAGCAGATGGTAAGTCAGCGTCTTTAATTTTACGCTGAGCAGCGAATCTATCTGGTAAGTGGGCATAGTTAAATACCGACACGCGATCAGGGTTTAACTCTATCAGCTGCGCAATCGTCTCTTTAAAACTCTCTGGTGTTTGCAGTGGCAAACCGTAAATCATATCTGCATTAATAGACTTAAAGCCAAGTTCACGAGCCTCACTTATTAAACCTTTTACAGATTGCACGCTTTGTGGGCGATTAACTGCCAGCTGCACATCATCATTGAAATCCTGAATACCAAACGAGACACGATTGAAGCCAAGCTGACGTAGGTGAACTAGCATGCCATCAGCTAAAGAACGAGGGTCAATCTCAATACCGCGTTCGGCATCATCAGAAAAATTAAAATGCTGCTCAACCAGCGCCATTAAGCGACTCATTTGCTCTGCCGATAAGAACGTTGGTGTACCACCCCCTAAATGCAGTTGCTCAACGTTATAATCGGCAAAAAGTGTTGCTTGCTCAGCAATTTCAAGCGCTAAGTTATCTAGGTATAAATCGGCTTTAGATTGATGACGAGTGATCACCTTATTACAACCACAGTAATAACAAAGCTGACTGCAAAAAGGGATATGGATATACAGCGATAAAGAACGGCTTTTCGACGCCGCAATCGCGTTAATCATATCTTGTTGCTTATAACCATCAGCTAAAGACAATGCCGTTGGGTAAGATGTATATCGAGGCCCAGAAATATTGTACTTATTGATCAGAGATTGATCCCAGCTTGGTAAATTTATCACAGTCAGCACTCCGCAATTGATTGAGCGGCTATTTTAACGAGTTTAGCAAGTTAGCTATTTGATCTAGAACAATGTCGGAGAATAGAAACGAATCGGCAATGCTTTAAGGTCGTTGTAAAAACAAAGAGTTTACTATTTGAGCAGTTGATTTAGTGATTGTTAAAATAAAGGGTTTTGCTAGTGACAAGGTTGCAAAAACTTTTTATACTGCATCCCGCTTTAGTCAGTTAAACCTGTTAAACGCATCAAAAAATTTAGCTTTCGCTAATACAATGGCCCCTTAGCTCAGTTGGTTAGAGCACACGACTCATAATCGTTAGGTCCCCAGTTCAAGTCTGGGAGGGGCCACCATTTTTACAAGTTTCCCAAGTAAACACCTACTAACAGAAATTACCCTGTGCTACCTCTGTGCTACTTTTAGTATAGTTATACTCTAGGCTTGGTTTCAATTTTTAAATTCTGATTGTTTATAAGTACTACCTTTTGACCTGTGTAAAGCGCAATAAATTTATCGCTTGAAGCTATTAAAACTCCTACTGTTTTTATACCATTTGATTCAATTATTGTAGTGCAAACAGCCTTTTGTTTTTCTTTACAATATGCGAAATCCGTAATTTCTTCTTTTGCTAGTCTTTCCCCATATGAGTAACTACTCCAAATAGCCATCAAAATTGCAGCTAAGGCAGTTAGCAATAAGAATGGTCCACCGGCAGAGATTGTTGCTATTGCTGTTGGTACGAATCCATAATTGAATAAATTACTTTTTCTTAGACTTACTTTCTTTTCCTCTATTTTCTTTTTCATTTTCTCTGAGTGAGAGGCAGTAAATATAATGATTACAGAATAAACAAAAATAAAAGCAGCAAAGGAAAGAAAGTAAATGATGTTATCTACAAAAGATATAAAAAGCTGAATAATTGATCCTGATATCACATAAAATGACTTCATCAGAATAGATTCAAATGGTAATGAAAGTGAGTCCACAGATTGATTGTAGACACTTAAATAACCTTGAAGGTAGAGATGGCCGACTATGTAAAATATCGGTACGAATAACGAAATTGATGCCGCTATATTGGTTAACGTAAAAATATTCTGGTGATTTCTTTTAGACATGTAACTTCCCTATTATAAATATTCCTATTTTGCACTGGGGTAACATTAAGCGCAATTCTAAACTTTGAATAAGTCGTACCTACTCGAAGAGGTAGGGACGACTCAAAGAGTCGCCTATCTCAAGGCAACTGCTCATGATGCCTTGAGACCTATTATCCAACCGCAAAATCAGAAGGCCAAAAGAGGGAAGGGCATCCACTAGAAAAAATAGCTGCTTGCAATCTAAGATCAATATGCTAATTTAAATATGAACTAGCTCAATTTGAGCAAACAAGAAAATGGGCGTTTTCCAACTGCCCTCGACACGTCAAGAGGAGCTACAACCGTAGCTGTCTGGCTCAACAGAGCCAGATTAATAATTACCAAAACCACTATAGTCTGCGCCTTGAATCAACAGACTCAGCGCCGCTTTGCTTGTTTGCTTTTGATCAGCCAGCCTATGTGTCTTATGACAACTTTTTTAGTTACGCACTAACTAAGTGGCTTTAAAACTTACCTTTATTGGCTTACGCCCCCTGATCTTCGGTTTTGGTTTTTTATCTTCCACTTAAATTTTGAGGAGTTGATATGAGCCAGTTGGGATATTCACTAAATCAGTTAAACATTAATAACAAAGAGCGTAGCCATGCTACACGTCAAAATAGAAAGAGCATTTTTAACCTTGTTGCCAAACAGCTTCATGGCTTTGGCTTTAAGTTAAAAGATGCAAAAGGGTTAAAACCTAAACACGTAAATGCATTAGTAAAGCATTGGCAAGCTCAAAAGCTTGCAAACAAGACTATCAAAAATCGAATGTCGGCCATTAGATGGTGGGCAGACAAAGTCGGTAAACGCAATGTAGTCGGTCGTACTAACGATGAATATGGTATTGATAAGGTACGCAATAGCCCTCTGGGTAAATCCAAGGAGCTAGATATGCAGAAGCATGCCCAGATTAATTGCCCTTATGTAAGGTTTTCACTGCGCTTACAACAAGAGTTCGGGCTACGCCGAGAAGAGGCAATAAAGTTCAATGTCAGCTATGCCGATCAAGGTAATTATATCCGCTTAAAAGGCTCATGGACTAAAGGTGGTAAACCCCGCACCTTACCTATTCTAAAAGAGTCACAGCGCTCTCTGCTTGATGAAGTTCGCTCTTTTACACGCTCATCATTAATTCGCGCGACAGACCGCTACGTAGATCAAATGCGCCGCTATGAGCGCGAAACAAATAAGGTAGGCCTTAGCAAAAATCATGGCTTACGCCATCACTATGCCCGACAACGTTATCTAGAACTAACTGGTTGGCAGTGCCCCGCTAATGGTGGGCCACGACGTATGCATTTAATAGGCAAAGAGCGAGAGCTAGATTACAAAGCACGAATGATAATTAGCCGAGAGCTTGGGCACGAGAGGTTTAGTATTACTTATACATATTTGGGGAGTTAATACAGTAAAAAAATTAGAAGTGGCTCGATACCAGACCACTTACCCAACACGCACCATGCATAGGAGCAATGTCAGGCTTCGCGAGTGTGTAAAACTGCCTACAGTCATTAACGGTGGTACGATGCGAAGTGTATTTAATATACTTCGTCGCTTTGTTTTGAGTCAAGCTCTTCAGCAAAGCTAAAGTCTTTCCACTTCGTAAACCAATTATCCCTGAGCGCAATTATCTCTCCTTGCAGCTTTTTGCGACTGATTCCGAAGTGCTTCAAAAGAGTCCGTTTAAAGTTATCTTCTAAGTACGGACAGCTGATACAGTCCATGAACAACAAAAAAGCTTCTGTGTCTTTTTGAATTGAAGTACTTGGCGAAGTGAGTTTGGATTTGATTACTTTCTTAATAGCTCTTCTAACTCTTGAGTATCTTTTCTTATTCTTCATATAGAAAAGAATGACCGTGATAGAGAAGAAGTTTAAGCTATCATTAAACGCGATCGTTCTTTCACTTTTATACTCCCCACCAAAGTACTTCACTAAGCTATCTTCAGATAGCCAATAGTCTTTCCCTAGCTCAGACAAAACAGTAAGTAGGTAAAGCGTCTCAACTTGCGTGTAATTCTGCGTTTCATACTTACTGATTACAAATGATATGTTATCGGAAATACTTTTAAAGACTTGGTGCATTTCATCAGTATCTACCAACGGTGTTTTACAAAACTCAATTATTTGCTTTAAAACTCTACTCAGTTTAATAGTAGTATTCGCACGGGGTGAAACATTGTAAATAAAAAAGCAAAACTCGATACAAGAGTTTATTGATAGAAGTAAGTCCTGGTGAGCTTTATAATCAAAAGAAGCTTCCTTATAATTCTTGAATACACCTTTTAACTTTGACTCTAATATCGTTAATGAGTAATTTGTCACACTCTTATATTCGGCGCCACTATCAGATAATATTGCCTTGAAAGAAGTAATTAAGCTTTTTCCATAAATGTAGACCCTTGCTTTTTTTAAAGGCTCTCCATTATCATCTACATGTTCTTCAGACACCTCAAGTTCAATACTAATCTTATCGTTCAGCAATTCAGATATTTTTCTCTTTGCGATAGTTATTTCTGTAATAATAGGTTTTGAATAAATAAGCTCTTTCTCAGTATTTAACCCTAGCTTATATTCTGACAGGCAATCAATTAAGGTATCAACGATAACCTTGTACTCTTTCTTACTATTAAAAAAAACAAAATAATCGTCTACATACCTAAATATTGAGTAATTGACATCATGAACTAGATTCGATGCCAGTAACAGAGTTTCCAAGTTAAAATCAACTTTCTGAAGTATCATTTCAGCAAAAACTCTTGATACTTCGGGACCGATCAAAATACCGTTAGTCTCATTGTAGTTTTGCTTTTGCATCAATGAATCAAAATCATTTGCAAAATTATTTTTTAGAACACTGTTACCTAATAAAGCCATCTGATCTTTGACAACTTTTTTACCCAAAGTAGCCCAGGCAATTGAATGTGTATAGATTGAATCAAAGCACTTTGATATGTCTAGCTGCGCCATAAAATCGTACTTTTTTTCACATTGGTGATATGCCTTAGATTCAAAAAATTCGTGAATGTTACGTATTTTTTGATAACCAAAAAAAGATTTTAAGTGTTTGTTTTTATATATTATCCCCTTGTCGAAGTGGTTAGAAAGTATTACTGATGCGCTTTTTCTCTCATCGTCAAAAAGCCTCGTATTAGCAATACGAGATGGGTATCGCAAACTAAATTTAGACCTTTCAGAGTGATATAAAATAATCTCTTTATACTTTTCATAGAAAAATATCGTTTGAATCTGATTTCTTGGATGAATGACCGAAAGTTTTCTGTAACTATCCTCTTTGTGGCTAACCCCATACTGAAATGGGACTGTAATGAACATGCCATTATTAATGTCGATTTCTCTTTGAAGCCCATCTTCTTTTATTTTTGCTTTATCTTTATCATCAATACCTAAAAGAAGCTGAATTACAGCCTCATCCGCATCAGTTCTTTTAATCCATTGTACTTTCTTATCTTTACATTCAATATTGTTCTTCACGAGGAAATCGTAGAAGAAACGATTTGAGAATGTGATCGGAGTTTCATAAGGAAGGGTATCTGAAAGTATAACTCTCTCTTTTTTTAGCTTGATCCTCATTAACTTTTTCATTATGACCAAACCTTTGTTATTGTGAAAAAATCAGAAGGACTGAAACCTGAGAAAGTCCTGTCTTCAAAGCCTTTCTGAAATGAAAATTTAGATATTTTTTTTCTAACATTAGGGTTTTTTATTTTTCTCGATATTCCCATCAACTTCCTATCTAAGGCGCTTAAATATGTTGGGTCCGAGATCCACTTATTTGAATTATAAATTCCAACAACAGCATTACCTTTGTTATTCGATAGCTTTGTATTGGAAGTAAGGAACTTCAATCTAAGAAACAGCTCCTTTTTCGATTTATTAGGCTGCTTTATGCAATGCTTGTTGTAAGTATCGATCACAGCTTTGATTCGACTTTCATACTTCAATATCTTTTTTTGTGCGAGTTCAAGTGTAATTCGGCCAGATGCATATTTAAATTTGTACCCGAGATAATCAAATGAAAATGGCGTAGAGGCTCCTTCTACAACTGTAACTTTTGTTTTTCCACCAACAGTATTAATCTTCAGCTTTTCTTTATGAAGTTGATCTTCAACCAACTTCAAGTAATGTTCTGCCTTATGTCCAGGCTCCTTCGTCAGTACTATAACTATGTCATCAACGTAGCGAGAGTAATAAATTAAATTCGGAAGACTCTCGATGACCGTATCGAAGCGTTTCATATAAAGCTCAGATAGATATGCACTAACACCAACGCCTCTCGGTATACCGCTTTTAGATCCGGAAGCCTTTTCATATGACTTGAGTAATCGAGCGATCAGTTTTCTAGTAGTTAAGCTAAGTAATGGGCTTTCATTCAACTTCTTTAAGAGCATCTCTCGATCAATGCTTTCATAAAAAGATTTGATGTCTGTTTTAATAATTATTTTGGGGAATTGATCGTCTAAAACAGACTTCAACTGTGGGATAATCAAATCTCGATCTGCTTGTTTAACTCCATATATATACTTTATATTTCTTTGAATTTGTTTTTCAGAAAAAAATGAGGAAGAGGAACCATTACTTATGTATACATCTTTCCCATTGACTTTATTCGCTCCTTTTTTAATTACGAAGTGAAAGTCTTTCTTGGAGACATTTTTAGAAATTCGTTTTAAATGTTCTCTAACAAGGTCATTTTTCCTGCTTTTTAAACCATGAAGTATTCTGTACAGGAGCAAAATACGCGTTTCAAAAACTTCCTTTGAATAGTTTCTTCTACGTGAGTATGCTCGACGTATTAGGGTTCTAACTCTATTTATTTTGGTGTACTCAAAATCAACATCGCCGAAGTACTTTTCAGCAAGGTTGTTCCCTTTCTTATTTTCAGAAACGTATATTTTGAATAAGTTTTGATGGGAAAAAGATTGGTCAAACACGAATCTTCCTTAATTCTTCTAAATATTAATTTGCTCCACTACCTCCTCACAATGTACTAAAACTTTTTTTTTTTCAAGCTCCTCACATCGAGCCCCTTCGAACAAATAAAAACAAATCTATGGATGTCAGCCCCCCTACACCTTTATCATGAGAAATCAATTTTTAATAACTTTTCTCAATACTAAGCATAGTCTACGCTAAGCTGGAGCTATCAAAATAATAGCCTAGAGCTATAAGACTTTGAGCTAAACGACAAGTCTACAAGACTACAAGCTAAAAAGGTTCAAAGAGGAGTAGAGCTATAAACAAATCACACAATTAGGCATGCCTAATTTTTATGAAACGGCTCGACCAAAGAAAACCACACAGAATTAGGCATGCCTAACTCTACCTGATAACACCACAATCATAGGAGTCTGCAATATGCTACCGCTAATCGTAAGTAATATCATGATCTTATCGCTTGTTTTATTTTTCTGGTTGCTGTTTCGACGAACGAAAGTACGTAATTATTAAAAAAGCGGTCTAAACCATTCCCCGATTTGGCATGCAAAATTGAGCTCTCTCCCAGCACTTAAATTGTTCAAAAAAAAAGCTCCAGAAAAGTCAGGGGGGTTTTTCTGAGACAACGGTAAATTCATTCCCATAATAGTAAGGCATTCCATATATTAGTAAACGGAGTGCTTTATGCCGAAAATCAAACCTCAATTTTATACAGCTGATGAAGTTGCAGAAGCTTTATGCTGCTCTAAGCAAACCCTATACAACAAGCTTAGTGAGAATAGGCAAGCAAAAGCGCATCACTCACTGCCTCCTTATATTAAGCAAGGTGGTAAAACACTCTTTCCTATATCTGAGTTCCACCACTGGATTGAAACGCAGCCTTTAATTCGCAGTGGGGAGGTCCATTACTAATGGCTCTATCCCATAACAACATAGATATAATTAAAAAGTGTCCTATCGAAGAGCGAACCATTGGTTCATACCCAGCCTTTTTGATTGACCCATGTATTTTGCCCCTTAAAAAGCTTGAGCAACCCACTGTCAAAGGCTTTGGCAAATACAAAACTGTAATGTTGAGCAGTCCTAAAATCTTGCCTCATGGTCACTATGCAAGGTTGATCATTGCTCACTTAACAACACAAATTAGTAGAAGACCAGAGCTTCCCTCATACGTGATGGCTAAATCTGTAAGTGAGCTATTTCAGCAAATAACAGGGCAAGACAGTATATCAGGTGGCACGTACGCTAATTTTTTACTCTCTCTCGAAAGAGTATTTGATACGACATTTACAGTTGTCCCGACTAATAAATCAAAAGATACAATGCGAAGAAGGGGCTTTTTCGCTGAAGCAGATAACCTGCTCAACAATGAGTATGACGTTGGTCAATTCAACGCTAAATATAAACAGGTTCTCTATACCCCCTCGAATAGCTTTAAGACGCTGATAGCTGATGATAAAAGCATTATTCCCATTGATTTAAGGTTCCTTCAACTTGCTCGAGCTAAAGACATAGTCCTCGCCCATGATCTCTACTTGTATCTCATACGTCGAGGTTATGGACGTGAAAAAATTGGTTTTATCCCTTGGGGGACCCTCCACAAAGATGTTTTTCCTTATCTAGACAGGCTTGCTCTGAGCAGGTTCAAGCGGCGATTTTTGTTCGCTTTAGACTTCATTCTTGAATGTCATCCTCACTCTGGCATTCGCTTAGATAAAAAGGATAAAGGTATCGTCATTCCGCCTAACAACTACCTACTTCGCGGTGGAGGAGGCTAGCGTATAGTTGCTTAAAAATTATGTATAAGTAGTTACTAGTAATGTCACTGGCGGTTAAAAGTTTGTCACTGGCGAACAGTTTTATGTCACTGAGAACCAAATGTTTGTCACAGGCGTGCAAAAGTTTGTCACTGAAGGACAGTACCACCAATGCAGCCCTTTATTATCAAGGCCTCTAGCTCCCTGCTTAATACCTTAAATTCTCAATATCCAAAAATCTTATTATTAAGGACACTTAACTGTGAATAAAAAAACTTATAAGTACGAAAAGTACATGAAGAACCTGCCTTACATCAAAGACGTTCAGTTATACAAGGCTGTGGGGATGACCCTTTATCTTATCATTGATAAAAATAGAACTTTAAAGTTTGCACTCTCTTCTGCAAGCACAAAGCATAATTTTAAGCCAAAGAAGCGAATTGAAGACCTTGTTCGGATCGCTCTGCCTGATGACTTCTTCGAAAAAAGGCAAAGAGCTAATGCACCAAAAGAAAAACGAGAAGAGGCTGCGGTGAGGCATAAAGCGTTAAGAGAGATGGAAGATTACGCAAAAAAGCACATTGAATCTATTTGAGATCTAACAGTCTAAGTAATTATATAGCCAGTACCAATAGACTATAATCTTATTTGACATAGTTTTTTAAGTCCTTATAATACTCAGCCAATCGCGCCTAGGCCGCTGTTACCCATAGCAATGTGGGTAGTACGTCTAGGCCTTCTTGTTTTCAGGGGATGAAAAACTTGGCATTATCAGCAGTCAAACCATTCATGGATTATGGAGATTTAATTGAGCTTCTTAGTTCTCGTGGCATGACTGTCGAAGATAAAGATCGTGCCATACGAAAAGTATCTCAAGTTGGTTACTACAGATTAAGTGGCTTTTGGTACCCATGTCGAGTTTTAGAGCGCGATGAAAATAATCAAGTGGTCAAAATTCACGGTAAGCCTAAACGAACAAGCCAATTTTTACCCAGCTCTAGCTTCAATGATACGTTCCTCCTCTATAAGTTTGATAAACGACTTCGCCTATTGCTACTAGATGCAATAGAGCGAATTGAAATTCATTTAAGAACGATAATAGCCCACGAACTAGGGCGGCTAGACCCATTAGCATACCAAAAGCAGAAATTTATAAACCCATCTGAATTACAGAGTTACTATAAACATGGAAAGGTAAGAAATTCTTGGATAGAGTGGTACTCTCGCCAGCAGTCAGAACTATCTCGTAGTAAAGAAGATTGCATGATGTGGCATACAAAGAATGAAAAAACCTTGCCTATTTGGGTAGCAGTTGAAGCGTGGTCTTTTGGTACAGTATCTAAATACTTTGAATTATTAAAAGGTACTCATCAAAACAGAGTCGCCGCCAAGTTAGGTGTTAGTAATTCATCTCTATTGGTAAGATGGCTTCAAGATTTGAATACTCTACGAAATAGATGCGCCCATCACACTAGAGTCTGGAATCAATCACAAAATAACCCTATACGAGTTCCAACTGATCAGGGGCACGCAGACACTGAATATTTTGCAAGGTTCAACCTTGGGAACAGGCATAAAAAAAAGATTTATAGCCTCATAACTATAATTTGGTACTTAGTGAGGAATATAGGACCAAACTCAGACTGGATTCAACATGTACTTGAAGAAATAGCGTCCTTGCCTGATCTACCATTTGATACAATGGAAGCGATGGGAGTCCCAGAGAATGGCCTATCGATCGACCTTTTCTTAGAATAAAACTTAAAATCTATCAATTCATCAGACTACTTAGTAGCTCTAACTTCTGCTCTTTGGAAAATGTAGTCAGTAAGAGCTTAATACTTTGAAGCTGATCATCATCGTCTAAAAAACCAGCATACTCCTCCATTTTATCAACCACATGCTGAGCAGGCTCTCTAAGCTCTTCTGCTGTTAATATCGTATATCCAGCCGTTACATCACTTTGATCAGTTAAATGGTTTAGCAGGCGTTTGAGACGATATCCTGACACGCTATTACTCTCGGCAATAGACGTAAAGGTGCGGCGGAGGTCATGAAGCGTAATTTGCACGTCAGCTAGCTCACATATTTTAGCGAGTGTCTTTTTGGGCTCGGTAAGCCAGCCTTTGCCGGTTGCTTTACCAAAGACGTAAGGCGAGACTTTATATTCCTTACGGCGCTCAAAGATTTCAACTAACTTGGTGGTCATCGGAAATTCAACATCTTCACTATTTTTAGTGTCTTTAAGGAAGTATAGTTTATCCTCCATAAACACCTGCGACCAAGGCAGTTGAAGTAGTTCCATCTTCCGTAGACCGGTAAACGTTACAAACTCGATATAATCACAAAACGCGACTCGGTCGTTTTGGCGATACATAATAGCTTCATCTCTAATCTTATTTAGTGCTTCCAAAAATGGCTTGAGTTGAGAGCGGCGTAAACGGGTCGTCTTACGCTTTACCTTGTTCCACACACGCTTTTCAGATAGCACATCAACGGGGTTATCAGGGAATAATGAGCGCCCTTCTGATGACTTGTATTCAGCCTTAGCAAAGTTATATAGAGCTCGCATTACACGCATGGTGAGATCGGCTTGAGCACGGCTTTGCTCGGTGATTTTGCGGTGGCGCTTTAAAATCATGCTCTGGTTAATATCTGCCAAACGCTTTGAGTGCCAATCTGTTAGGTAACAGTTCATCGTCTGCTCGTAACCACGCACCGTAATAGGTTTTAGGCTTCGTGCTTCGAGAAACGCATTAAATGCCTCGATTAGAGTGACTGACGCAGCCCTAAACTGGCGCTTGGTGTCATTGGGGTTAATACCATCGGCAATATCGGCCATCACTTTACGCGCCATACGACGAGCTGCCTCAAGGCTAAGTGAAGGGAAATAGCCTAGTGTTACTGAAACAGGATTTGCCCGTCCTGGTATCTTTTTATAAACACGGAAAGACTTTCGGCCCGCTTTGGTGATATCCAAAATAAGACCAGGTAAGAAGCTATCAAAAAATCGAGTGCGTTTACCGTTTGATTCGATCTTTTCAAGCGACAATTCTGTGAAGCGAAACTTTGTGTCTGACATATGGTGCTACCTCTGTGCTACTTTGAACGTAAAATTTAACGTTCTGAAATACATAATGATTTATGCATCAGAGGTATGGGTTATTCAATAACCCTATGATATAGCTATGAAAATTAGTAAATGGTTATATCAAAAAGTAACTAGTAGTAAGTCCTTGTTTTGCAACTCATAATCGTTAGGTCCCCAGTTCAAGTCTGGGAGGGGCCACCATTTTTACAAGCTTCCCAAGTAACCACCTACTAACAGAAATTACCCTGTGCTACTTTTTACTATAAATCAATTATTAAAAATAGTCCTATCATATTAATTGATATTGCTATTAATATCTTTAAAGTAAGCATTTGGTCTCTTTTTAATAGAGCTAACTAAAAAGGATTCATTGCAGTCATTATTTTATTGGCTGTTAAAGCATATGAGGCAATATATGGATAATAGCTATACCCTACTGATTTCTATACTAAGTGGTTTATTTGGAGCCCTAATATCAGCTTTCTTGAGTTTTAAAGTTAGAGTTATAGCCCAAAATAAAATAAAAAAGGACTTAGAACATCGTATTGCTTATGTCTATGTATACCAGTTAAGTTTTTTGGTTGCTGCAAATGCATGGTTATAATCTTTTTTCGAGAAAATAGAAGCTCAAGTAGACACTCCGATCCCTGAAAATGAGTTTACTTTTTCACACGCGATATCAATTATTTTTGAAGATATGATTAGAGAAAACAATAGTCATTCATACGAAAATATAGTTGGTTTTGAGGGATTAGTAGAGCTTCATATTGACAGCCTAACAAAGACTTATCTGACATTTGAACAACAAGCTGAACTCCCGAAAGATGCTCTTATCTTTTACCAACGTTATGAGAAGAAGCTAAAAAATGTTGTTGTAATTATTAAGCAATTTAGCTCGTACCTTTCAGATAAAGAGCAGTTCTTAAAGCTTGATGCCATTCAAATTTATCAAGCAATCGAAAATATTAAACTATTTCTTGATTCAGCAGGGTTGCTGCGTACAGCAATGATTAAATTTGGGAAAATAAATCAAGCTGAAGCTAACTTAATGCTTGAGCAACAATTACAGGCTATTGAAAAAGATATTTTAGTAGCAGGTAAAAATAAGGAACAACTATCTAAAGCAAGACTATTTTTAGTTAAAGAAGGCGCAATTAAAAAATGAAGTATATCAAGCTTAGTTAATGTGAATTAAGAGTTATCACATATCACCTAAAATAAACTTCAGTTATTTCAGCCCTGAAATGGCCTAGTTCCTGCGATACAGTTTCGAGAGCCGTTGCTCTACTTAAACCAAAGCTTCTTAGCTCTACCATTCTTTCTTGTGCGTAGCTATGCCTGAGGCCATGACCGCCATTTGAAAAGAAGAGTGTGCGACTAGATGCTTTTGAGAATGAGCATGACCATTTATGACCGCCACCAATATCTTAACGTTGCAAATAGTTAACTTCCCTATCACGAACCGTTATAGGCTGTGCTCAGCGCTTATAAACATACAGAAACTCTAAAGAGTCTAATCGCATAGGATTTATTTTGAATTTAAATCACTTGCTAATAGGCACTCTAGGGACATAATAAAAAGATAGGAAAAGGCTTCATATGACACTTGATAAACTAGAACAACATGCCACAGCTTATGCTAAAAAACACAGAACACGTATTGCCCGTGAGTTAACAGACAAAAATCAGTTTCCTCCCGATACAAGACCGGTTTCTGTTTTTATGGCAGGTTCGCCTGGTGCTGGAAAAACGGAAGCTTCAAAAGCTTTTTTAGAAGAAATTGGTGCCGATAATGTACTCAGACTTGATCCCGATGAGTTAAGAGAGCAAATACCTGGCTACACAGGTGATAATTCTTATTTATTTCATCGTGCTGTATCTTTTATTGTAGAGAGGACACTTGACCATGCTTTTAAAAATAAACAGTCATTTTTGTTAGATGGTACCTTGGCAAGTTATGATGTGGCAGAAAAAAATATTGAGCGATCTATTCGTAAAGGTCGAAATGTGCTTATTTTGTTTGTATACCAAAACCCAGAATATGCATGGGAATTTGTTGAAGCTAGAGAGAAGTTAGAAGGGCGTAGAATTTTACCAAATACTTTTATAGATCAATTTTTTGCATCACAAAAAGTTATAAAGGAACTTAAGGCAAAGTTTGGAAGTCAAATTAAAGTAGATTTATTAGTTAAGAATAATAAGGGCCGAACACGCTTTTATCATGATAATGTTCAGGCAATTGAGCATCATTTAGATGAAAAATTCACTAGAGAAGATCTAGAGAGCCTGATAAAATCATCGTCCAGCTCAAAAAACGAGCTTTAGGAGTGCCTATGTTTTCAAATTTAATAAAGCCAAAGCAAGCTCAAAATTCTAAGCTTTCAGACTTTGTACTTGATTCAAGCTCAAGTGAGAAAAAGCGAGTTTATAATCAAGTTATTGAGCGAGCAATTTCCTCTCAAGTACAGGTAGTAAATAAAGCACCTGCTGGCCATAAGTAATTATTAAAAGTCCCTATGCGGGACTTTTTTGCTTAAGAAAGAAACACAACTTCAAATAGATAGTTAAATTAAACACCACTTAGCCCTTAAATTCTATTATTAGCTTTACTAGCTTAATCTAAAAAATTTATACACCTCTTTTTATCCTTAAAATTCAATGAAATAAAATTACTTTTTAATTTTTTAAAAATATTTTGTCAGGTTTTCTGTGTTTGTCTCGTCTATAGCTGCAAATGACACGAAGTTGTTCTATTCGGTGGTAGCGATAGGCAGTGTCTTATGTATCTATTTTTACGAAAAGGACAAACTCATGACGACTACAACATCAACTGTGAATACGCTAAAACTTGATTCAACAAATGCACCATTTAGTGATGCTGCTGTTTGGTTAAAAGAAGGGTGGGGGCTATTTAAAAAAGCACCGTTTAAACTTTTTTTACTTATGACGCTGTTCGCTATTGTGCCAGGTTTAGTGCAGCTATTACCTGCACCTACGGGTTTAACCGTATCAAAGTGGTTAGCGCCTATGTTAATGGCAACGGTGTGGCCTTTGTTGTTTAACCTGAATAATCAGCAAGGCTTTTCATTTAAGCACAATGCAACATGGATGAAGTGGGGGCGAGTTGCCGTGTGGTCAGTTGTTGGTATTTTACTGGCGCTGGTGCAATTTGCTGTTGGGAGTACTTTGATTGGTAGTGAGCAGTTATCGGCTTTATTGTCAGGTCAGTTTGTTGATGTTGAGCGCTGGCGCGTAGGGGTCATGTTTGTATCAATTGTTCCTGTAAATATGTTGCTTATGTTTGTGGTACCTCTGTTACTTTTAAACAATGCTTCGCTTAGTGCAGCTGTTAAAGAAGGCATTACAACGGTACTAAAGGTGATTAAACCATTAAGCATGCTTTGTTTGATTAATATGCTCGTTACCTTTGCTGCCCCTTATAGTCTTTTACCTATGTTGTTGGTAGGGCCGGTATTAGCATGTACCTACTTTTGTGCCTATAATCGTTTGTTCAAATAATAATAAAAACATGGAAGTACAGTGAAAGCTGATGTTCAAATAAACACATTGCTGAATGAATACGCGCCGCTGTTGGCGCGTGTTGCTGCAACCTACGAGATCAATCAAGCGCTACAAGATGAGCTAATTCAAGAGATGTCGCTGGCTGTTTGGCGCGCTTTTGAAAGTAATGACTCATCACCCGATGTTGCCTTTCGGGGCGATGCCAGCATAAAAACCTATATTGCCCGAATAGCTCACAATAAAGCGGTTGATCATGTGATAAAAGAGCAAAACCGCAAAGAGGTGGCAAGCTCTGAAAGTATTGATTACACCCAAGCCTTAAGTGCGCATAAGTCACCAGACGACAGTTTAGATTTAATGGCTGCCCTTCGTAAATTAACGCTGAAATATCGGCAGGTGCTTGCTTTACAGCTTGAAGGGTTTAATCAAAGTGAGATAGCGCAAACGCTGGGGTTGTCTGAAGATGCTGTTGCTAAACGTGCCAGTAGAGCAAGACAGCAAATTGCGAGCCTAATGGAGTAAATAAAGTGGATAAATTCGAAGCAGATGATCAATTAGCTAAGTGGCAGCAGGCATTCGTGCAGGCAACTCCGAAAGTGGATAGTGAAGCGTTAATTGCACAAACGCAAAAGTCGCGAGCTAAGTTAAAGCTAAAAGGGTTAATCGAATCTTTTTTAGGTGTTGTGGTAACCGTATTTTGTATTTACGCCATGTTGTTTGAAGCAAAAAATACCTATGAAACCATTATGTTTGCGCTATTAGTGCCTATTCCTTTAGGTTTTGGAATTTGGTCATACCGTTTAAGGCGAAAGCTTTGGCGAGCAGAAACGCTAGACGTCAATGCAATGCTTAATTTTAAAGAAAGCCAGCTAAAGCACCAAGTTCATTACTGGCATGTGAGTTTTATTGGCTGCGTTGTGCTTTGGTGCGCTTTGCTGATCGTTGCCTTGTTTAATATGGTTATGTTTAAAACATACAGCCTATGGCTTATCCAGCTTGGTATTAATGGTATTATCGTGCTGGCTGTTTATATACGCTATAAAAAATTAAAAACACAGCTAGCTGTAGCACTTGAGAGCATTCAAGCAATGCGCTGATGTGCGGCTCTCACTTTTGCTGCGAATTTATTTAACCAGCCAGTAGCTAAACTTGGTTTGTAAACCAGCTCGAGGCGCTCTTGGCAAGTGTAGTTACAGTCTAATACATCGATGACTTTGAGGGCTGGATCGTTTGCAATAAAGTCAGGGACGTATGCTAATGCAATCCCTTGTTTGACGAGTGACAGCAAGGTGCTGAAATCGTTGCAGCGATAACTTATGGTTCTAGGTACTTTGTCATCTCGCCAACCATCTGAGCCGACACCCCTAGTTACGCCACAAAAGGGTGAAATACTCGGACAAGCAAAACTAAATTGAAAAAGCTCTCTGTTGGTGAGTGAACCATTACTAAATTGCTCGAATAATGGATGAGAGTCCGCAGCTACAACTTTGAAAGTAGTTGTGCCTAAATATATACGTTCAAAGTCACTTTGTAGTGTGCTTTCATTTAATGCCACTTCGGTAACTAAAGCTAAATGGGCATGGCCGCTGGCAACCTGTTCAATGGCTTGACCTTCCCAACTTGTATCAATATTAAATTGAAAACCTTGCTCATTAAATTGCGATAATAATAAAGGCAGGTAATGCTGTAACAGCAAAGAGGGGCCAGATAAGTTAACAACCGTATTTTTCGTGCTTCCATTAAACTCGCTGATAGCTTGATCAGCCTCATGAACCAAATTAAGCGCATAATGGCGAAATTTTTCACCTTGCTGATTTAGTTTTATATTTCGACCAATTCGCTTAAATAGTTGTGTATTTAGCTTAATTTCGAGCCGTTTTATGACCTTCGAAAGCGCGCCAGGTGTGACATTTAATGTTGCAGATGCTTGCTGTAAGTTATTGTGCTTTGCGATGACCAAAAACTTTCGTAAATCTTCTGTATCCAAGTTTGCCTCTAATTCCAATGTGGAAACGTATAGATAGTTTTAATAGCTTAATGGTTAATTGTTTAAGTGCAATAATTTCGTTATTAAATTTCATTAAATGAGAGAGCGATGACGTCTTACAATCTTAAGCAGTGGTTTTATGTTAAGCGCCCTGATGGACGTGTCAGTGAGCAGCATTATGCATTGCGAGAATCTGTAATTTCGCCGACATTGGCTAAAAACGAAGTGCTGCTAGAGGCAAAGTATATTTCTGTCGATCCATATATGCGTATTCAACAGGCTGCTAAGCCGAACTGGGAGCAACCTCATGCATTAAATACAGTGCAAGGGGCTGCGGTTGTTGCTCAGGTTTTAAAGTCAAACAGCGAGCGTTTTAAGCAAGGTGATTGGGTAAGCGCTTATTCAGGTTGGCAAACTCATGCAGTTGTCCATGCCAATGAAATACAAGCCTTAAACCCTAATGATGCCGATGTAAAAACGGCACTAGGTGTTTTAGGTATGCCTGGGCGAACAGCTTGGTTTGGTTTAATGGAAGCAGGTAAACCAAAAGCCGGCGAGACGGTTGTCGTTTCAGGTGCTGCTGGAGCCGTGGGTTCGTTAGTTACTCAGTTTGCTATAAAAAATGGTTGTCGTGTTATTGCCTTAGCTGGATCTGAAGAAAAATGTACTTGGTTAGAAAAGCTCGGGGTCACTTATGCGCTTAACTATAAGCAATTTGACTCAGCCCAACAGTTGCACGAAAGGTTGATGGAGCTTGGTGGTGTTGATGTTTATTTTGATAATGTTGGCGGGATGAACACTGATGCGGTGTTGAGCAGCTTAAACTTGCGTGCTCGTGTAGTGATTTGCGGGCAAATCTCGCAGTACGATGGCTCGCTTGACAACCCCGAACTAGGCCCTCGCTTTCTCCATCAATTACTTTATAAACGAGCGACAATTCAAGGGATTTTAGCAAGAGACTTTACTCACCGTATGCCTGAAATGATTAATCATATTTTGCCGTGGTTAAAAGCAGGAGAGATCCAATTTAAAACAACCGAAATTAATGGCTTTGAAAATTTACCAAGCGTGCTTGAGGGATTGTTCGAAGGGAAGAATATCGGTAAAGCGATTGTTCGTGTTAAATAAAAGGTATTAAAAAATGAAAGCAAATTTCGCTTTTCTGTTGTTACTTTACTGTTTAATTGTCAGTTTTAAAAGCATAGCAAAAGAGGTTAAGCATTTTCATGCGCATAGCCGAGTTGGCATGCATGGCATGGTGTTGTTCACCGATGGCGTTGAGCTCTATGCCAGCCACCTTCCTTTGTACCACGCCCCGCATGATTATCAATTAATTTATCGTGTAGAAACTCGCTATGAGAAAGAACTAATTCGTTGGCTTACTGTGCAAGAAAGTGATTCAATTCCTCAGTATTTAAATTCGATGATCACTCTATTGCCTGCTAAGTTTGACTTGAATAAGTTAATTGCAGGGCAGACACTGAGTGTGCCCAGCCAGTTATTCTTTGGTCACTTCGAACGAGGCGGTAAAAAATGGCTAAAGGATGAAAACTTTAAGTTTGTTTCTCTTGTATATAAACGAGCACTGTCATCGACTCAGCACGTGTCGCAACCGCGCTGGCGAAGAATAAATAAAGCAACAAATGAACAAGGAATACAAATATTGGTACATCAAATACAGGCCAGCCCGTCATTTGACGCCATTGTTTTAGTAAGAGGGTGTGAAGCTGAGCGTTTGCAGGTAGAAGTAAACGTGCCAACATTTACGCAATTATCTAATAGCTTTCAAGACTGTGAGTACAGCCAAATAGCCTATTTTGAAACGCAGGATTTTATAAAGTAGCCAGTAAAAAGGCACTTATTTGTAAGTGCCTTTTAATTCTTCTGACTATTTGTAACCGTTCGGGTTATTGCTTTGCCAGCGCCATGTATCTTGCATCATCTCATCGATACCACGCTCAGCTTGCCAGCCAAGCTCTTTTAACGCTTTTTCTGGAGCTGCGTAGCAAGCTGCAATATCGCCCGCTCGACGCGGCGAAATTTGGTAAGGTACGGCTTGACCGCTGGCTTTCTCAAAAGCGGTAACCATCTGCAGTACTGAATAACCATTACCTGTGCCTAGGTTAAATACGTGCGCACCTGTATCACTTGCAATTCGGTTCAGTGCTTTTAAGTGACCTAATGCTAAATCGACAACGTGGATATAGTCACGAACACCTGTACCATCTACAGTATCGTAGTCATCCCCAAACACACCAAGCTTTTCTAGCTTACCCACAGCGACTTGCGAAATATAAGGTAATAAGTTGTTAGGAATACCATTAGGGTCTTCACCAATAAGGCCAGACTCATGTGCGCCTACAGGGTTAAAGTAACGTAAGATAACAAAGGCAAAGCGTTCATCTGATTTCGCGATATCTTGCAGCATCATCTCTACCATAAGCTTTGATGTGCCATACGGGTTAGTCGTGCCGCCAACTGGGAAGTCTTCGCGAATTGGTAAGCTTGCTGGGTCACCGTATACGGTTGCTGATGAGCTAAATACTAACTTAAACACGCCAGCATCACGCATAGCATCAACCAGAGTCAGTGTACCTTGTACGTTGTTTTGATAATACTCGATAGGTTTTACAACCGATTCACCAACCGCTTTTAAACCAGCGAAGTGAATAACACTATCAATTGTGTGTTCACTGAAGATTTTGTCTAAACAGGCTCTATCTAAAATATCACCTTGATAAAACGTGACGTCTTTGCCGGTGATTTGTTTTACGCGAGCCAATGACTCATTTGATGAATTGCTTAAATTATCAAGTACAACAACGTCTGTGCCTTGTTGTAGTAACTCTAAAACGGTGTGAGAACCGATGTACCCGGCTCCGCCGGTGACTAAAATGGTCATAAAATATCCATGAACTATACCTAGTTGAATTAGCCTTATTTCATCACATTTCGCGTTAAATTACATGAATAAAATGTGATTAAACTTATTTCATAGAAATATCAGTGTCTTGTTTTTGATTACATTTTGCACCATATTGGTTACATCCAAGCGTTGAGTTATTAAGCTATAGTTAATTGTCAGCTGCTAAATTTTAATCAAAAGCTATTCCTGTTAAGTGGAGATAAAGATGAAAATTGTAAAGAAAATGGCCTTAGCAATGGTTATTGCACTACCTGCTTTTGCTCACGCAGGGGAGGCTAAGGTTAAATGGCATGACTTTAACGATTACCGTGATGTGCGCCCCGGAAATAACTCACCAAAAGGTGCATTTCATAAAAACGTGGCAAAGAGCTTTGAGAAGCACTTTAACAAGCTTGCTGAACAGTTACCTGATGGCTACACCTTCAATGTGGAAGTAACAGAGCTTGACCTTGCTGGTGATGTGCGTTTTGGAACGATGAATGAACTGCGCATTATCAAGCCAATTTATTTCCCACGTATTGACCTTAATTATTCAATTACGGATAAAGACGGTAAAGTGATTAGTGAAGCAAAAGACGTAAAGCTTAAAGATATGGGCTTTATGGACCGCATGAAAATGGGGCGCGATGAAGCTTATTACTACGACAAACGTTTAATCAGCGATTGGTTTGAAGATGAGCTATTGCCGTCTTTAAATCTGGGTGAATGATAGCCGTCAGCCATCAGTTTTTAGTTGAGCTGTGTTGTTTGTGGGCCTTGTAAAAGGCCTATATCGTGGGAGGCGTTTTAACGCCGAAAAACAATTAACGGCTAAAGCTGCTAACACATGTAGGCGTGAAATTTATTTTTCGCGATAGCCTCTATTTACAATAAATAAAATAGAGGCTTCTACGTTACTTAAACGTCGCTAACAGTTGTAGTAACTGTTGCAGTTTAATAACGGTTTTTTTCAGCTTCTCTTCGTCCATACCGTCGTTGCTTAAGCTTTCTACATCAGCTGCAACATCGAGAACGTAAGGTTTAAAGCGTTTCGCTTCAAAATCAAAGCCAGCATCTTTTGCAAATAAGGCTTTGAATTTGCCATGGCCTTGCTGCTGTAAATCATCTAATTTTTTATCAGCATCAAGTGCCTGACGATAAACGATTTTTAGGTTAGCATTGAGTTGTTCAATAATTGAATCCATTTTTTTCCTAAAGCTTTAGACTGCAATGCCGATATAGTACGTGGATTGTCATAAAAAGTCAGGTAATGAACTATGAATATATCAGGATCAAGCTTACCAGCGATGAGTGGCGGTGGCGAAAGCGCAGAAGTTTACAGCGCATCACTTGCTAAAAAACAGCAAAAGGCTGATGGTGCTGCGGCACTTGCACTTATCGAAGGCGCAGCAATGAACACCAGTGCTGCACAAACACCTGCTAAGTCGGTAACTGCGACACTAGGTAACAACGTAAACGTATACGTTTAGTTGTTAAATTAGATTGAGATCGATAGGCGTTTTACTTTTTTCGCCGCCGATCTCGCGCACCAACTTAGGAACCAAGAACCCCGGCAATGCTGCTAGCATAGCCGTCACGATTTCCCGTGCCTGACTCTCAGCTATATCAAAGTGGCTGGCACCTTCAACTTTATCGAGTAGATGTAAGTAGTAAGGTAAAATGTCTGCTTCGAATAGCGCTTCACTAAGTGCAACTTGCGACTCGACAGAATCATTCACATCTTTTAGTAACACCGCCTGATTTAGTAACGTCACCCCTGCAGCTTTTAACTTTTGCATGGCCGCTTTAAAGTCATCATCAATTTCGTTAGCGTGATTGATATGATTTATAAACACCACCTTTAAGGGCGATGCAGCAAAGCGTGCACATAGCTCATCGGTAATTCTTGCAGGGATCACCACAGGTAAGCGGCTGTGAATACGCATGCGTTTAATTTGCGGAAGTTGCTCTAACTCATCCATAAACCAACTAACAGCATCGTCTTTGGCCATCAATGGATCGCCACCACTTAAAATGACTTCGTTGATGTTGCTGTCGGCTTTAATGTAAGCCAGTGCATCAATTAAACTGCGTTTGTTTAATTGGTTTTCTTGATAAGGAAAATGGCGTCTAAAGCAATAACGGCAATTTATGGCACAACCGGTTTTAAACATTACTAAAACGCGAGAGCGATACTTGTGTAACAAGCCAGGTTGGTTGTTATCTTGCTCTTTTAGAGGGTCTTTGTCGTAACCTGTTTTTGCTAAAAACTCTTGGTGCCTGGGCATCACTTGCAGCAAAAGAGGGTCGTTTATGTCGCCATAACGCATTTTTTTGATAAATGGCAGCGGCACGCGGACAGGAAAAAGACTGCGTGCTTTGAGGTCTTTTTCGTCTACTTTGCTTGATAATCCTAGCATTTCTAGCAAGCGTTCAGGACAAGTGACAACATTTGCCAATTCTTTTTGCCAGTTTTTATGCAAATTTACTTCATTTCTTTGTATCATTGACACGTAGATTACTCGAAATTATTTAGACAGAGGAAACGATGGCGAATTATAGCACCAATGAGTTCAAGGGCGGCCTAAAAATTATGTTAGACGGCGAACCTTGCAGCATCTTAGAAAATGAAATGGTAAAACCAGGTAAAGGCCAGGCGTTTAACCGTGTTCGTATTCGTAAACTTATCACAGGTAAAGTACTAGAAAAAACATTCAAGTCAGGTGAATCAGTTGAAGGTGCAGACGTAATGGATACAGATTTAGCGTATCTATACACTGACGGTGAGTTCTGGCACTTCATGAACAACGAAACATTTGAGCAAATCGCTGCTGACGAAAAAGCGCTTGGCGACAATGCAAAATGGTTAGTTGAAAATGACGTTTGTACTATCACGCTTTGGAACGGTAGCCCAATCGCCGTGACTCCACCAAACTTCGTTGAATTAGAAATCACTGAAACAGATCCAGGTCTAAAAGGTGATACAGCGGGTACTGGCGGTAAACCAGCAACATTAAGCACAGGTGCTGTTGTTCGTGTTCCTCTATTCGTACAAATCGGCGAAGTGATCAAAGTTGATACACGTAGCGGTGAATACGTGAGCCGTGTTAAGTAATAGGCATTGTTAAGCAATTTATTATAAAATCCCAGCTTCTGCTGGGATTTTTTTTGGGAAACGCTATGTCTAATGTCCTTTGGCAACCAAGCGCCGATATTGAAACTTTACGAGAGCGTGCCGTCATCATCCGCCGTATTCGCGAGTTCTTTTATGCACGTGATGTTATGGAGGTTGAAACGCCAAGCTTAAGCGCGGCCAGTGTAACCGATGTGCATTTAGCGACATTTAGTACCGAGTTTGTTGGCCCAGGTCATGCTGGTGGCTTACCACTTTATTTGCAAACGTCACCTGAGTTTGCCATGAAGCGTTTACTTGCGGCGGGCTCTGGGGCTATTTTCCAGCTATGCAAAGCTTTTCGTAATGAAGAGGCGGGTAGTCATCATAATCCTGAATTTACAATGCTTGAGTGGTATCGTCCGGGTTTTGATGAATTTGCGCTTATGGATGAAATGGATGAGCTTATGCAATTGGTGCTTGGCGTAGAAAGCGCTGAGCGACTCACTTATCAGCAAGCCTTTATGAACGCCTTAGGTGTAGACCCTTTAACTGCTGATATCAGCACATTACAGCAACTAGCAAAGGAGCAGGGCTTCGCCGATATTGCCGCGAATGAAACGCATCGCGATACCTTGTTACAGCTATTATTTTGTATGAAGGTTGAACCAACGATTGGCCAAGAAAAGCCTTGTTTCGTTTATCATTTTCCAGCTTCGCAAGCAGCGCTTGCCCAAATTTGTCAGCACGATGAGCGAGTAGCTGGGCGCTTTGAGTTATATTTTAAAAATATGGAACTTGCAAACGGCTTTAATGAGCTGACCAATGGCAAAGAGCAAGCAGCTCGTTTTAGTGAAGATAATCAGTACCGTGAAGCAAATGGCTTAAAGCAAGTGCCAATGGATGAGCGTTTAATAGCTGCACTAGAGCATGGCTTACCACAATGTGCGGGTGTCGCACTGGGTATAGATCGACTCATTATGCTGGCAACGAATAAGCAAAAGATTAAAGACGTACTCGCCTTTGATGTTGAAAGGGCTTAACTTATTTGGCTCTAGGCTCTAGGTGTTTGGGTGCTAGGTAAAAAACCTAGCACCTAATTGCTTATAGCTCGTAAATAAATGTCACACCGGCAACCATAGGTTCGCCAAGCTGTGTGTATGTATGAGTGGTGTAACCGTCTAATGGATCGTTACCAAACTCAAAACCACGGGTTGGTACGTCTTCATCAAATAAGTTACGTGCCCATGCATTAATGCTCCAATTATCACTTTCATAACCAAATGAAGCATTCACTAAGTTGCTGCTAGGTGCTTTTGAGTTATGGCTATCAGAGAAGTAGTAATCGTCTTTGCCTTCTACTCCAATTGATGCATAAAGTGCTGGCGTAAAGTTATAACGCGCAGTGAATGCATATTGGTATTTAGGAGCTTGTGCTTGATCTCGACCATCTTGATCTAGGCCTGATTGCGCAACAAAGTCATTGATTTCTGTATGTAGATAACCTGCACTACCCGTTAGTAGTAAATTGTCAGTTGCTTGGAAGCTGCCTTCAATTTCTAAACCGTAGTTTTCACCAGAGCTGGCGTTATCGATATAACCTGTGAATTTTTGGCCTTCAACTTGCCACGATTTTAGCTGCATATCTTCACGGTACATGTAGAAAGCGGCAAGACGTAACACAAACTTATCGTCCAAAGAGCTGCCTTTAACACCAAATTCACCGCTCCATAGGTATTCAGGGGCAAATGATGTGTGATTAGCAAAGAAATCAGCATCTAGGTTTAAGCCTTCGTCTTTTGCTTTTGCTAAAGCTTCAGAGTTAATACCGCCAGCTTTATAGCCACGAGTAATACTGGTATAGATCATGGTGCGATCAATCACTTGGTATTCAAGTGCAAGCTTACCGCCCACCATGACATCATCGGTTTCTTCAATAAAACCGTTGTTGTCGGTGTAGTCGCCCTGATACTGCTCAACACGCAAACCCGTAATTAAGGTTGTTTTTGGGCCGATAGGTGTTGCTAATTGACCATATGCAGCAATATTGCTGGTTTCATAATTAGATGCAAATGGTTGTGCCAGCCAAGTGTATTGACGTTCTAAGTCAACTTCGCGGCCTTGATAGTAAATGCCTGCGACCCACTCGCCAGATTTACCACTAAATTGCAGCTCAGCCGCTTGATCTTGGCGATCGCGAAAGTAAGCATCTGTTGAGCTATAGCCCCAATCATGCAAGCCAGCAGCACATAATTCAGGTTGAGCTTCATCATTACACACCCAGTCTTCGTCATAGCTGTATAACAGCTCGCTGTCGATACCAGATAGGTTTAAGCTAACATCAAAAAAGTCAAAGCCGGTGTATATGTTTGCTAGGCCAACCGCAATGCTTTCTTGGTTGTCTTGGCCTGGTTCATCAGCAACACTGTAACGGCTGTTATCTAATGTGAATGCGTCATAGCCGTTATTTATATCGATGTAATGTACATTCAGTTCAGTACGCAGATGGTCGGTTAATTGACTGTATAATTTAAAGCGAGAGACAAGCTCGTCTTGTTGCTGGGTATCTTTGCCTAAATAACGGTTTTCTACATACCCATCAGACTCACGTTGATAAATACTACCGCGTACTGCTGTGTCGTTGGTAATACCGGTACCTGCGGCAATACCTGCTTCATAGCTGTTGTAGTTGCCCGCACCTAATTGTATTTTCACACTTGGGTCAAGAGTGGGGGTTGCAGATTCCATTTGAATCATGCCAGCTAAGGCATCAGCACCAAAGCGAGTTCCTTGTGGGCCGCGATAAATTTCAACTTGGTCGATATCAAATAACAGTGAACTGCCGCCTAAACCAGAGTAGTTAATACCGTCGATCACTAAGCCAACCGAAGGATTAATAGGGTCAACAAACTGTGAGCGTAAACCAACACCACGAATTTGCACGAAACGACCACGAGATGCCCCTGAGGTAAAGTTTACATTCGCTGCACTAGCAAGCATCTCATCTAAAAACTTTGCACCGCGTTGATTGATTTCATGGTCTGAAAACAAGCTTGCGCTGGCACTAAGGGTTTGAATGCTTTCTCTTTTGAAATCACCGGTAACTTCAATTTTTTCAAGCTCACCGTCTTCAGCGTAAGCAATCGAAGATGCTGCGAATAAAGGCAGGATGGCAGCAGATAATAATGATAAACGTCGTTTCATGCGGATTCTTAACTCCATTTTCGGGACTGCTATTCTAGCAACCTAGCTAGCCAAATGGCTATAAAATCAATTTTTATGATATAAACGCAGGCAATTATACGTAAATTGATTAGGAATACGACTATGACCTTTAAAGTAGACTTTAAAGTGCGTGATTATGAGTGTGATTTACAAGGAATTGTAAACAACAGTGTTTATTTTAATTATTTAGAACATGCACGCCATGAGTTTTTACATGCCCAAGGTATCGATTTTGCAAAGCTCGCAAGAGAAAAAGTAAACCTTGTCGTACTGCGTAGCGAAATGGATTACAAGGCATCACTTATGCCGGGTGATGAATTTTACGTTGCCGTTGAGCCTGAGCGTATCAGCCGATTAAAGTTTGCTTTTAGGCAAACAGTGTATCGCAAACATGATGATAAAGTGATGTTGCAAGCTTTGGTGATTGGCACGTCAGTAAATGAAAAAGGTCGTCCTTTTTTACCAGAAGAAGTCGATAACTTATTCAAATAGTCTGCGTTGTTCTTTGATAAGCTAACTTAGAACAATTTTTTACAGATAAAACATGTTTTTTTAACGATCAATTGCGTTAAATGTTGTTATTATTACTACATTGAAATTTGAATAGTTAAAAAATATGAAGTTAGTAGCCTTGCCTCTTCTTTTTGTATTATTTTGCATGGGCTGCTCATCGACAGGGACAGTCACTAGTGAGCAATTAAAATATACACAGTGGCAATTATCAAAAGTGAATGGTTTAGCTATTCCTGTATCTCAAAAAGCCTCTATACGCTTTATCGAAGCGATGCAGGTTAACGGCTTTGCTGGCTGTAATAAATTTTTTGGTGAAGGTGCGCTCAGCGAAGATACGCTAACGGTAAATAAGTTAGGCATGACTCGTAAATCATGTGGCGAGCAAGTTAATGAGCTTGAGCAGCAATTATTGTCAGCGCTAAAAGAAGGTGCGGCAATTACGCTAACAGGTGAGAAACTAACTCTGCAAGGCGAGCATCACTTTACCTTCATTGCAAAAAACTAAAGTGGCTTAGCTTGCAGCAATTTTTTAACTGGCGTACACTCAGGGCGTTTTAAAGAAACGAATTTATACTTGTCGGAGTGCCTTTAACAAGGCTGAGATCGCGAAAGCGGGATCCGTGAACCTGATCAGGCTAACACCTGCGTAGGGAACAAGCTGCCTCACTGGGCGCTTGTGCGCCAAATTTATGGGGCATAAGCGGCGCAGGCTGCACTAGTAAGCATTTAGCTTATTAACGATCCAATGGCGTTTGCCACTCTCTATTGCATTTGCAATATCTGACAAGACAACCCTTAAAGCAATGAGGTAAGTCATGTCAAACACAACAACTAAACCATCTCGCCGCGAAGTTCGTGCGGCAGCATCAGATTATATTTATAACTTAACGGGTCAACCCTTTCCTAATTCTCATAAAGTTTATGTAGAAGGTACACAAGACAACGTACGAGTAGGGATGCGTGAAATCACCCTAAGCGATACCTTTATCGGTGGCACTGAAGAGAACCCTGTATTTGAATCTAACGCACCAATTCGTGTTTACGATACCTCGGGCCCATACACTGACCCAGATTTTAAACTTGATGTGCGCAAGGGCCTTGAGAAATACCGTGAAAAGTGGATTGAAAGCCGCGGCGACACTGAAATTTTAGACTCAGTGACTTCGCAGTTTTCTCAACAGCGAATGGCAGATGAAGGGTTAGACCATATCCGCTTTGAACATCTACCAAAGATCCGCCGTGCAAAAGCAGGCAAAAACGTAACGCAAATGCATTATGCGCGACAAGGTATTGTGACGCCTGAAATGGAATATGTGGCAATTCGTGAA
Organism: Pseudoalteromonas sp. BZK2; assembly: GCF_014349195.1. Taxonomy (NCBI): domain Bacteria; kingdom Pseudomonadati; phylum Pseudomonadota; class Gammaproteobacteria; order Alteromonadales; family Pseudoalteromonadaceae; genus Pseudoalteromonas; species Pseudoalteromonas sp. BZK2. The sequence goes on from NZ_JACSOG010000027.1 coordinate 59,405, forward strand.
AACATGGGACGCGCTAAAATTCGTGAAGAGTTACTTGCGGCCCAGCACAAAGGCGAATCGTTTGGCGCTAGTATTCCTGATTTTATTACCCCTGAATTTGTGCGTGATGAAATTGCCCGTGGCCGCGCCGTGCTTCCTAACAACATCAACCACCCGGAAACTGAGCCGATGATCATTGGCCGAAACTTCTTAGTTAAAGTGAACGCGAATATTGGTAATTCGTCGGTCACTTCATCAATCGAAGAAGAAGTAGAAAAAATGGTGTGGTCGACTCGTTGGGGCGCCGACACGGTAATGGACTTATCAACGGGTCGCTACATTCACGAAACCCGTGAGTGGGTGGTACGTAATTCGCCAGTACCAATTGGTACCGTACCAATCTATCAAGCGCTTGAAAAAGTAAACGGTGTGGCTGAAGACCTAACGTGGGAGATTTTCCGCGATACCTTGATTGAACAAGCAGAACAAGGTGTTGATTACTTTACTATTCATGCTGGGGTATTGCTGCGTTACGTGCCAATGACGGCAAAGCGTGTTACCGGTATTGTTTCGCGTGGTGGCTCAATCATGGCGAAATGGTGTTTAGCGCACCATAAAGAAAACTTCTTATACACGCACTTTGAAGAAATCTGTGAAATTTTAAAACAGTATGATGTGTGTTTTTCATTAGGTGATGGCTTGCGCCCGGGCTCTATTGCTGATGCTAATGACGAAGCCCAGTTCAGCGAATTACGTACTTTAGGTGAGCTGACAAAACTTGCTTGGAAACATGATGTGCAAGTGTTCATCGAAGGCCCAGGCCATGTGCCAATGCATATGATCAAAGAGAACATGGAAGAGCAGCTAAAACACTGTGAAGAAGCACCGTTTTATACTCTTGGTCCATTAACCACGGATATTGCACCGGGGTACGATCATTTCACATCAGGTATTGGCGCTGCGCAAATTGCTTGGTACGGCTGCGCTATGCTTTGTTATGTAACCCCTAAAGAGCATTTAGGTTTACCAAACAAAGAAGACGTTAAAGAAGGTTTAATCACCTACAAGATTGCTGCTCATGCTGCCGATTTGGCAAAAGGCCACCCTGGTGCGCAAGAACGTGACAATGCATTATCAAAAGCGCGCTTTGAGTTCCGTTGGCACGACCAATTTAACCTAGGTTTAGACCCAGAACGCGCCCGCGAATATCACGACGAAACATTGCCACAAGAATCTGGCAAGATTGCACATTTCTGCTCTATGTGTGGCCCTAAGTTTTGTTCGATGAAGATCACTCAAGAAGTACGTGATTACGCCAAAGATCTTGAAGCAAGAGGCATTGATCCAAATAACGTAGGCGATGCTATCGAAATCAAAATGGTCGATGTTGAAGCCGAAATGAAAGCGAAATCAGACGAGTTCAAAAAAACAGGCTCTGAGATTTACCACAAAGCCGTTTAATTGATGGAGCTAGGCATCAGCGATAGGCTCTGGGTTTTTACTTAGGGCCTAGAGCCTAGGGCCTAGAAAGTTTATGTCTTTAAAGATAGCGATACTGGGCTTTGGTTTAACTGGCCGTTTAACTGCATTGGCACTTGCTAAAGAGCATCAGTTAAGTGTGTTTGAGCAAGATGATGAACATGCTAGCAACAGTGCTGGCAGCGTTGCTGCAGCGATGTTAGCCCCCCTTGCTGAATCAGTCTTGTGTGAACAGGATTTAGCTCTACAAGGGCTTAATAGCATCACTCGTTGGCAGCAAATTTTAAGTGAGCTCGATGACGCTGTGTATTTTCAACAAACAGGCAGCTTAGTGGTTGCTCATCAGCAAGATAAGGGCGATTTACAAAGTTTTGTGAGGCGCTTAAAACCGCTTGAAAGCTATCAGGCGCAGGCATTGGTTGGCACTCAAATCGCAGACCTTGAGCCAGAACTAGCTGGGCGGTTCCACCAAGGTGTGTATTTACCTTGTGAAGGGCAACTCGATAATCAGGCATTTTATAGCGCTAGTTTTAAAAAGCTTACCTCGCAAGGAGTGCAATTTAACTTTGGCTGTAAAGTTGAATTGAACGCCCATAAAGTGAATGGCCAAAGCTTTGATTATGTATTTGATTGCCGCGGCTTAGGTGCTAAACAGGCTGAACCCTTACTTCGCGGAGTAAGAGGGGAGGTGGCGCGTTTATATGCACCAGAGGTGAACCTAACCAGACCAATACGGCTGATGCATCCGCGTTACCCCATATATATTGCTCCTAAGCCAAATCATCAATTTGTGATTGGTGCGACTGAAATTGAATCGCAAGACACAGGTAAAGTGACCGTGCGCTCAGCACTGGAGTTATTGTCTGCTGCTTATACGGTGCATAGCGGCTTTGCTGAAGGGCGTATCGAGAGCTTGCAATCAGGGCTTCGTCCAGCGTTTGCAGACAACCGTCCGAAAGTCACAAAACAAGGTCGAGTGATCAAAATTAATGGCTTGTACCGTCATGGCTATTTACTTGCGCCTCAGGTGGTCGATGATGCAGTGAGCTTAATTGCTTAAGGATAAAAATGAATATTTTAATTAATGGTCAGTCAGTTACAGTGAACGACAATACATCGCTCACTCAGGCGTTGAGCCAGTTTGGCGCAAGACCTCCATTTGCCGTTGCCGTTAATGGTGACTTTGTACCGCGCAGCCAATGCGATGCTAAACCCCTCAATGAAGGCGACAGCATTGAGCTATTGTCGCCAATTCAAGGAGGCTAAGATGGATAGTTTTTCAGTTTATGGTGAGCAATTTACGAGTCGTTTACTGATTGGCTCAGCACTGTACCCTTCGCCAAGTGTTATGACAGAGTCGATAGTGGCCTCACAGGCTGAGATTGTTACGGTTTCATTAAGACGTCAGCAAAGCGCTGCTGCGGGTGATGATTTTTGGCAATTGATAAAAAACACCGGGCTAAAGGTGCTGCCAAATACGGCGGGTTGCCATAGTGTGAAAGAAGCAGTGACCTTGGCACAAATGTGCCGCGAAGTGTTTGCCACTGATTGGATCAAGTTAGAGTTGATTGGTGATGAATATAATTTACAGCCAGATCCATTCGCACTGCTCGAAGCCACTAAAATTTTATTGGCCGATGGCTTTAAAGTTTTACCTTATTGCACTGATGATTTAGTGCTGTGTCAGCGCCTCGCTGATTTAGGCTGCGAAGTACTTATGCCTTGGGGGGCACCGATTGGCACGGGTAAAGGCTTGCTGAATCCTTACAACCTAAAAATGATCCGTGAGCGCTTGCCAAACCATACGTTAATTGTTGATGCGGGCTTAGGTTTACCATCCCATGCCTGCCAAGCGCTTGAATTAGGGTATGATGCCGTATTATTAAATTCGGCAATTGCAGGTGCTGGTTGCCCAGTAACGATGAGTAAAGCGTTTAAAAGTGCGGTTGAAGCGGGGCGATATAGCTATGTGGCTAAAGCGATGCCAGAAAAAGACGTAGCAAGCCCATCAACGCCGACGCTCGGAATGCCATTTTGGCATCAAGAATAAAATGTGAGGAATAACATGAATCAGGTTGTATGGACCATAGCTGGCTCAGATTCGGGCGGCGGTGCAGGAATTCAAGCCGATATCAAGGCAATGCAAAGTTTTAATGTACATGGCTGTACGGTTATTACTGCTTTAACGGCACAAAATAGTTTAGGTGTAGAAGCGCTTAACCCGATTTCAACAGAAGTGATTGAGTCGCAACTATTAGCCTTAGCCAGTGATATGCCTGCCAGCGTGATTAAAATTGGTATGCTTGCTAATGTGCAGCAAATACAGCTTATTAGTGAGCATTTAAAACATTACAAAGCAACTTGGGCAGAGCCGCCTTTAGTTGTTTATGATCCGGTCGCCATTGCTTCAAGTGGTGATTTATTAACAGAAGAAGATACCGTTAGTGCCATTAAAGAGTGCTTATTGCCACTAGTCGATGTAGTAACACCGAACACCCACGAAACGCAGTTATTAACTGGTGTTTACTTGATTGGTCCAAGTGCTGTGAAAGAAGCCGCCGAGAAGTTAACAGGCTATGGTGCAAAAGCGGTGATCATCAAAGGGGGGCATTGGGATTACCCAAGTGGCTACTGCATTGATTACTGCGTGCAAGGTGAGCTGGCATATTGGCTTGGCAACGAAAAAATTCAAACTCCGCATAGTCATGGCACAGGATGCAGTATGGCCTCTGTGATTGCTGCGTGTTTAACCAAACAGTATCCTCTCAAAGATGCCTTTATTTTAGCGAAAGCCTATATCAACCAAGGATTAAAAGCAGCCATTCGATATGGTGAGGGGATTGGCCCCGTTGCACACACTTGCTTTCCAACAAATCTAGCTGATTACCCACAAGTCATCGAAGCGGGAAGTTGGCTAGGTGATGAACTCGACTTTGACTGCCCGGTTGATTTTACCATGGCAGCAGGCTTTGCTGAGTGCGACTCTAAACAGCTTGGGCTATATGCCGTTGTTGATACGGTTGATTGGTTAGAGAAGTGTTTAGCCGAAGGGGTTAAAACCGTTCAATTAAGAATGAAAAATGCAGACGATGCAGCACTTGAAGAGTCGATTGCAAGTGCGGTTTTGCTGGGGCAGAAGTACGATGCACAGGTATATATTAATGATTATTGGCAATTGGCGATTAAGCACGGCGCTTATGGTGTGCATTTAGGACAAGAAGACTTACAAACCGCTAATTTAATTGCCATAAAAGAGGCAGGGTTACGCTTAGGTGTGTCGACTCATGGCTTTTATGAAATGCTACGTGCACATAATTACAGACCAAGTTATATGGCGTTTGGCGCTATTTATCCAACCACCACCAAAGACATGACAGGGCAGATTCAAGGCTTAGAAAAGCTCGAAAAATTTGTGCCGTTAATGGCCGATTATCCAACGGTTGCGATTGGAGGCATTGACTTATCGCGTGCTGAGCAAGTTGCGAGCACAGGTGTTGGCAGTGTTGCCGTAGTACGTGCGATTACTGAAGCCGAAGACTACCAAGCCGCCATTGCCACGTTAAAACAGCTGGTCGAAGGTCAGCCATAATATGAGCGCGCTAAGCGACAAAGAGCAAATTCGTTATAGCCGACATTTGCTATTAAAAGAGGTGGGGCTTGCGGGTCAGCAAAAGTTAAAGGCTGCTCATATTGTGGTTGTCGGAGCGGGTGGACTTGGCTCCCCAGCACTTTTTTATTTAGCGGCTGCAGGAATCGGTACGCTCACTTTGATTGACGACGATAAAGTTGAGCTTTCAAATCTACAGCGACAAATACTCTATAAAGTAAACCACATGGGGCAGGCAAAAACACAGGCGGCTGCCAAGGTGTTAAGCAGTTTAAATAATCAAATAACGGTTAAACCTCTATGCCAAAAGCTTGATGAAAGTAACTGTGCTGAGCTACTTGAAGGTGCTGACATCATCCTCGATTGCAGTGATAACTTTGCTACCCGGTATTTGGTTAATCGCTATTGTCTAGCTAAATCTATCCCACTTGTATCAGCTGCCGCTATTGCAACGCAGGGGCAGGTGATGAGTTTTGATTTTCGTGATGAACAGAGTCCTTGTTATGGCTGTATATTCCCGCAAACGGAGGAGCAAACAGCGCTTAATTGTGACAATGCAGGGGTATTGAGCCCATTGCTGGGTGTTATGGGGAGCATGCAAAGTTTATTGGCTATCAATATATTGCTTGGCCATAAAACGGGCAGCGAGTTTATTCAATTTGATGGACTAACACTAATGCAGCAGCGCTTTAATATTCAAAAAGACAGTGAGTGCTCGGAGTGTAATCGTGGGGGGAGGCGCGGTTTATAGTGAATTTTAAGCAAACCACTTTTGCTCAAGTGGTTTGCTTAATTGAACTTATTAGTCGTTAATTTTCGCAAATGGTGTGCCCATGCGGGTTACTGTTTTTGGGTGTTGATCTGATAAGAACTCAGCCTGATTTGCACCCCAGGCTAAAATAACGGTAGAGCCTAATTTAAAGCGACCCATTTCTTCACCCTTCTTCAGAGTAATCGCGTTGTCACCTGTGGTTGGGTAATTCCAACTAAATACATCTTTACCTGCTGGTGGCGTTACTGTGCCTGCCCAAATAGTCTCGATGCTAGCAACAATTGTTGCACCTACAAGTACCATGGCTAGCGGGCCAATTTCAGTTTCAAAGATAGCCACAACACGCTCGTTACGAGCAAATAGGTTAGGTACATTTTGTGCTGTTAACGGGTTTACCGAAAATAAATCACCCGGTACGTAGATCATTTTGCTCAGCGTACCATCAACAGGCATGTGAATACGGTGGTAATCTTTCGGCGCTAAATAAATAGTCGCAAATTTACCGCCTAAAAACGGCGCTGTGTCTTCTTCTTTGCCACCAAGGAGTGCTTGTAAGCTGTAGTCATGGCCTTTTGCTTGGATGATTTGACCGTCGACTACATCGCCTAATTGGCTAATTGCACCATCAACTGGGTGAGCGATAATGTCGCTTTCTTCAGCAAGTGGACGAATACCTTCTTTTAATGGGCGAGTGAAAAACTCATTAAAAGTTTTGTAATGAGCTGGATCTGGGTATTTAGCCTCACTCATATCAATTTTGTATTGTTTGATAAACAATTTAATTAAGGCCGTTGTTAAGCCACCCGCTTTTGCTGCTGCTAACTTGCCAACCATGCGCGAAATGAAATGTTTTGGCATGGCATATTGCATAGCAATTTTGAATTTATCTAAACTCACTTGTTATTTCCTAAATAGTTATACGCGAGGAGCGCGTGCACCAGCACGGCCGTCGGCCATAGTTTCTAAAATTCGGTGGTAACTGTCAAAACGAAGTTCTGAAATTTCACCATCATCAACAGCTTGGCGAATTATACAGCCAGGATCGTTTAAATGCTTACAATCGCGAAAACGACAGCCACCAATAAAGTCACGGAACTCTTTAAAGCACCACGTAACGCGCTCAACATCTAAATGCCATAAGCCAAACTCACGAATTCCCGGTGAGTCAATTAGGTTACCACCACTTGGTAAATGGTGTAATCGCGATACGGTTGTTGTGTGTTGACCAAGGCCGCTGTTCTCAGAGACTTCTTGGGTTAAGATATCTGCATCTGGCAGTACAGTGTTCACTAAGGTTGATTTACCCACACCGCTTTGACCAACAAAAATGCTGTTTTTATCAACTAGTTTTTGTTTAAGCTCAGCAATGCCTTGACCGGTTTTATTACTGACTAACAGTACTTGATAACCTAGCTCACGATAGATATCGAGAATTTCATCAATAAAAGCAAGGCCTTCATCGTCTATTAAATCTATTTTGTTAAGCACTAAAATAGGCTCAATCCCCATGTCTTCACAGGCAACTAAATAGCGGTCGATAATGTTTGGTGTAAACTCAGGCAATACCGCAGAGACCATTAAAATTTGGTCGATATTGGCAGCGACGACTTTCACCCCGTCATAAAAATCAGGGCGCGTTAATTGTGAGCGACGCTCATGGGTTGCTTCAATAACCCCCGCTAAGTCGCCTTCGCTAACTTTTGCACGGCGAAAAATAACTTCATCACCACACACAAGGCTCGATACTGTTCTACGTATATTACAGCGTAGCACTTCGCCTGATTCGGTTTCGATATCGGCGTGTTGGCCAAAACGACTGATCACAACCGCATTTTCGGCAGGGCCTAAATTGTCATTTTGCCATTGCACAGTTGCCCCTTTCTGTTGCTTTTTGTCTGCATTAGAGAGGCGTTTTTGATGATTGGCCTTAATTCGACGCGATTGGCCTTTACTTAATTTCTTTTGTTTTGCCACTTTTGGCCTATAACTTGAGTAAATGTCGGGCTTTTTGAAAAAAAAGCTTTAGGTCGACTGATGATACTAATATGATATATCTAAATGCGTTGGATCTAAAGGAAAGCACCGCTAAGGTAACTATGTCTTTTCATAAATCAAATCTTATCTGGCTCGACCTAGAAATGACAGGCCTCGAACCAGCAACAGATAAAATACTCGAAATTGCCACTGTTGTCACCGACAGTGATTTAAACATCTTGGCCGAAGGCCCTGTTATTGCTATTCATCAAAGCGATGAACTGCTTGATGGTATGGACGAGTGGTGCACAACTCAGCACGGTCAATCTGGTTTAACAGCTCGTTGTAAAGCAAGCACATTCACTGAACAAGATGCTATTGATCAAACTTTGGCATTTCTAAAGCAATGGGTACCTGCGGGTGCTTCACCTATGTGTGGTAATTCTATCGGCCAAGACCGCCGTTTTATGAATAAGTACATGCCTGAATTGGAAGACTACTTTCACTACCGTAACCTTGATGTGAGTACCGTTAAAGAACTTGCACGTCGTTGGAAACCTGACGTATTAGCGCAAGTGAACAAAAAAGGTTCACATCTAGCCCTCGACGATATCAAAGATTCGATCATGGAATTAAAGGTTTACCAAGAAAAATTCTTTAATTTGTAAAAAACATTTGCAAACACATCGGATTATTGTAGAATCCTGCCCCGCTTAAGACGTTAACCCCCGCGGGGTTGGCATGTCTCTAAGTAATTGAATGCGGCACTAGCTCAGTTGCCAGAACGTTTCACCGCAACCTTCAGGTTGTGCGACAACGGACAAATTACTGACTACTTTTGAATGCGGCACTAGCTCA